>JBFMCF010000090.1 GCA_040754625.1 bacterium
ATAATGAAAAACATAAAACTTTCAGGCAAAAAGTTTTTCATTTTAGAGATTCTTTTTCTCATGATTCACTTATGGTTTTGCCAAATATTTTAAAATTGGCAGCTTAAATTTGCCAAACTCAAGTTATGTGTTTGAAATTAAATTTGCTAAAAATAAGTTGTATGGTAAAATATATTTAGAAGCGGTTTCATAAGTCTCTTCTACTACAGTTAACTGCAGGACTTATGTACTGCGTTATCGGCACAAAATGTCCTCGACATAGCCCTGCTATGCCTGCGGGCATTTTGCACCTGCTGCCTTGTTCATAAGTCCTTCGCTTAACTTCGTGACGAACCGACTTATGAAACCGCTTCTATTAAAAATAGAAATGAGGGAAAATGATAGCTTTTTTATCAGGCATATTGGATGAAAAATTTTTAGACAAGGTTTTTATTGATGTCCAGGGAGTCGGGTATCTTGTTTACATTCCCGCGACGGTTTACAGCCGCCTGCCGGAGAAAGGGTCGGAAATAAAAATTTATACGTATTTTTATGTGAGGGAAGATACGCACATTCTTTATGGTTTTTTGACGAATGAAGAGGTGGAATTTTTCAGGCTTTTACTGCAGGCGTCGGGAATAGGCCCGAAGCTGGCGCTTAAAATTCTTTCCTCTGTTTCAGTATATGAATGCCAAAAGGCGATATTGCAGAATGATATATTGTCGCTTACAAATATTCCGGGTATCGGCAAAAAAACCGCGGAAAAGCTGGTCGTGGAATTAAAGGATAGGGTATCAAAAATTTCTTCAATTGAACAAACAAAAGAAATTTTTGCGGATGACACTGCTTTAAACGAGGCCTTATTGGCCCTTCAGGCGTTGGGTTATAAACCGGCCCACGCGAAACAGGCTGTCCTTAAGGCGAGAGGTTTGGTGTCCGATAAAAATAGAACGGAAGAACTGGTTAAGGCGGCGTTAAAAAACCTTTAAAGTTTCGAGGTGAATCAAAAAAATGGACGAGAGAATAGTCACCCCTGAGATAATCCTTGAAGATAAAGGGCCTGAATTTAGCATCAGGCCGCGTAAAATCAACGAATATATCGGGCAGGAAAAGATAAAAGAGAATCTGAAAATTTTTATTTCCGCGGCACAGTCGAGAAAAGAGGTTTTAGACCATGTCCTTTTTTACGGCCCGCCGGGTCTTGGGAAGACAACATTGGCCCATATAATCGCCTGCGAGATGGGTGTTAACATTAAAACGACATCAGGCCCTGTGATTGAACGTCCCGGGGATTTGGCATCCATATTGACGAATCTCCAGGAGGGGGATGTCTTTTTTATTGATGAAATCCACCGTTTAAACCACACGGTGGAGGAAATATTATATCCAGCGATGGAAGATTACCAGCTTGATATAATTATAGGCAAGGGGCCGAGTGCCCGTTCGATAAAACTGGACCTGCCCAAATTTACGTTAATCGGCGCGACAACAAGGGCAGGCCTGATTACATCTCCTTTGCGTGAAAGGTTTGGAATTGTGGGCAGGCTTGATTTTTACAACCCCGGGGAATTGATGGAGATTGTTAACAGGGCGGCAGATGTGCTTGAAGTGCGTCTTGATAAAAGCGGGGCGATGGAGCTGGCTAAAAGGGCGCGCGGTACTCCCAGGATTGTTTTACGGCTTTTACGCCGGGTCCGGGATTTTGCGCAGGTTGAAGGCGTAAAATGCATAGACCGGGAATCAGCGGATAAAGCCTTAAAAATGCTTGAAATTGATGAACTGGGCATGGATACGATGGACCGTAAAATACTTTTGACGATAATTGACAAATTTGGCGGCGGGCCTGTAGGCATTGAAAGTCTTGCCGTAGCGGTGGGAGAAGAAAATGACACGATTGAAGACGTGTATGAACCTTATTTGATTCAGATAGGTTATATTGACCGCACCCCGGCCGGCCGCCGGGCGACGGAGCTTGCATACCGCCATTTTAACCGCAAATTGCCGAAAAAAGAACAGATGAAACTGGATTTGTGATGAAACAAGATGTTTTTCTTCATATCTGCTGCGCGCCTTGTTTAATCTATTTCTGTAAATATTTTAAAGAAGAAAATATTTTGTGGAAGGGATATTTTTTTAATCCGAATATTCACCCTGAAGAGGAATATGGCAAAAGGGCGGACTGTTTAAAAAAATTTGTTTCAGAAAATAATTTTCCCGTTGATTTCATCACCCGTTATTCCGGACAGGAATTTTTAAACAGAATCGGCAGGAATAAAGAACATTGGACAAAATCTAAAAGTAACAGGTGCCTGGTTTGTTATGAATGGAGGCTGAAAGAGACCGCGTGTAAAGCGAAAAAAGAGGGATATAAATATTTTTCGACCACGCTTTTAATAAGCCCGTATCAGGACCACGGCCTCTTGAAAAAAATAGGCGAGGAAACAGCAAAAGAATTTGACCTGAAATTTTATTATAAAGATTTCAGGCCTTTTTTCCGCGAAGGAAGAAAATTGGCAAAAGAGAATAATTTTTATTTGCAGAAATACTGCGGATGTTTATTTAGTAGGGGCGAGGCGATGCCTCGCCCAAAATAGAAGAGGAATAATTATGGATGATTTTAGTTCAACAGGCCGCGTTTTAATTATTATAGGGTTTTTTATAATCATTATAGGAGTCTTTATTCTATTTTCAGATAAAATACCATATTTGGGCATGCTCCCGGGTGATATTTACATTGAAAAGAAAAATTTCAGATTTTATTTCCCGTTGGCAACTTCAGTCATTATAAGTATTATTTTAAGCATAATTATCCGTCTGTTTTCTAAAAAATAAAATTCCATGAAAAAAATAAATTTATTCTTAATTTTTATTGCATCGTTTATATTTTTGCGGATGGCGTCCGGGAATAAAAAAGAGTCAAATATAAAATTACGCGTAGCCGTTTTTCGCGGTACCGGCCTTGTTTTAACGAATACAGATGGTTTTAATGTCTTATACCCGAAAGAAAACAACAGGAATGCCGGTTTTCCCAACAGGGTAAATATTTTTTTTAAAGAAGGCAGGCTGTTTTTAGAAGATAAGGAAATTACAAACCCTGTTATTTTTAAATCACGGGAAGATGACAGGATAAAGGTCGGGGATAATATATACCGGGGAGATGTTGAAATCAGGCTTGAAGAGGATAATCTTGTTGCTGTGAATGAAATTCCCCTTGAAGAATATCTTTTCAGCGTGGTTGGAGGTGAGATTTATCCCTCGTGGCCCATGGAAGTTTTAAAGGCCCAGGCTGTTGCCGCGAGGACATACGCGTTATACCAATATGAAAAAAATAAGGATAAAACATACCAGATGGAATCTTCCGTAGATTCACAGAGGTATATAGGTATAGCGGGGGAAAATAAAAATGTAAACAAGGCTGTCCTTGAAACAAAAGGGATTGTAATGACCTATCACAATAATCTGATACAGGCTTTTTTCCACAGCACATGCGGGGGCAGGACGGAGGATGTTAATTCATTATGGCCCGGTAACAACCTGCCATATCTTGAAAGCAAAATATGCAGTTTTTGCAGGGACGCGGTAAATTACAATTGGAAGTTCACCATCACAAAATCAGATTTAGAAAAAATTTTGTCAACAGATGAAAATTTTGGAGGGAAACTCCGTTCCCTGAAAATTGCAAAACTCACGCGTACCGGGAGGGTAAGCGAACTTGTGTTTCAGACATCTTACGGGGACAAAAAAATAAATGTGTCTGATTTCAGGAAATGGATTGGGCAGGATAAAATTAAAAGCACGCTTTTTAAAACCGATTTTAAAAAAGATAAATATATTTTTACAGGCCGCGGTTCAGGGCATGGGGTAGGTTTGTGCCAGGAGGGCGCAAAAACACTGGCTGTAAAAAAATACCGGTATGATAAAATTTTGAAATTTTATTATCCTGGTATCAAGATAGAAAAATATTCTTTATAAAATATGTCAACAAGTATTGAAAAAACAAGTATAGTCGCGCTTGCGGGAATTTTTATCGCTGTGATTTCGCTTTTTTGGGGCGGTGGAAATAAAAAGAATAATTCAGCCCCTGTCCATATAGAGAAAGTTGTTTCTCCTTCAACCGGTGAATTGAATTCCAAGGCTTTGATGAATCTTGATTCGGGCCGCTCATTTTTCGCGAAAAGCGATTTTGTGCGCGCGATTTCAGAATACCGCAGGGCGGTTGAAATCGAGCCGGATTACATAGATGAAAGAACCGGGTTATTTTTGGGAGACGAGATAAAAGACGTTATTAAAAAAACTATTTTTGAACTTACCGGAGAAGAGAAAAAAACCCCCGCTGATAAAATTATCAGGCAGGGGTTGAAAGACGCTTATTATTTAAGAAGAAGATTTGGGAGAGGCTGCGAGTGAGCCGTTTCGCGGCAGCAAAAAATTTAAAGTGTAAAGTTGAAAGTCATGGAAAAAAAACAAAAATATGATTTAACAATTGCAGGTGTAATACTTTCCGGAATTTTACTGGGTGTTGGAGGGGTGATACTTGAGAAATTCGGAAATCCTTTCCGCACGGGGATTTGTGTGTCCTGTTTCATGGAAAATATCGCGGGGAGCCTGGGATTTCACGCTAACAGCCGGATGCAATATATCCGTCCTGAGGTTGCCGGGTTTATTATAGGTGCGTTTTTGCTGAGTTTAATAAGAAATGAATTTAACGTTCGCGGGGGACAGTCGCCTTTAATCAGGTTTATGCTGGGTGTCTTAATGATGATAGGTGCAGGTGTGTATATAGGATGCCCTATAAAATTATTTTACAGGATATCCGGCGGAGAAATTATGGGTGTTGTCGGCCTGGCAGGATTGATTGCAGGTGTTTGGGTTGGCGGAGAATATATAAAATCAGGTTTTTCATTAGGGGAATCACGGCCGTTGAAAAGCGTGGAAGGAATTTTTATTCCTATGACAGCGTTTATTTTATTAATATTTGTTTTTATTAAACCCAGTTTTATTCTTCAAAGCAGTTCCGGGCCAGGGACGAGGTTTTCACCGGTATATTTATCGTTATTTATTGGATTAATTATAGGAGGGGTTTGTTATTACTCAAGGTATTGTGTTTTGGGAAGCATCAGTAATTTTATACTTGGAAGAGAGACGACTTTGCTTTACGGGAGTTTCGCCTTTTTAATCAGCGCATTTTTGAGTTATTTTTTTGTAAAGGATTTCCAGCCGGGGATTATCGCTTATCAGGGGTCATCACCCGATTACCTATGGGATTTTTTAAGCATGGGATTAGTCGGGTTCAGCGGGGCCCTTGCGGGCGGGTGTCCTTTCAGGCAGATGATTCTTGCCGGGAGCGGCGATAGCGACGCGGGTATTACTGTTTTAGGCCTTTTTGCCGGCGGTGCGATACTCCAGAATTTTAATTTGAACAGCACGGCGGGCGGGGTTACTTTTAACGGACAGGCCGCGGTCCTTTTTGGTTTTGCTTTATGTATTATAATCGGGCTTGCGAACAGGGAAATATAGTGTGCCCTGTTACATAATCATAAGAGTTACAGCGGTACAGATTTGACGACATTAAACGGACAAGATTTAGTATCTGTGCGAAATGAGCAGATGATATGCGAAGAAACGTCCCGTTTCGATTACTATCGGAATGGGGGATGGGGGGCGCATATCACTGCGAAATTGAGCTACAGATACTTAAGCTTGGTAGTTAGTCGGCAAATTTGTACTGCTGTAACTCTGCCAAATAAAGTAACAATGAAGTCGTTTGTTTGATTGGTATCAGTTTTTATTAAGTCCGGTGAGAAAATTTTTTCGCCAGTTTTCGAAATTATCTTCCAGTATCGCGGTCCTCGCTTCCCTCATAAATTCAAGATAAAAATGGACGTTGTGAAGGCTTACCAGTGAAAGGCCTGTAATTTCACTCATCTTAAACAAATGCCTGAGATAAGCGCGTGAATGTGTGCGGCATGTGTAACATTTACAATTCTCATCCAGTGGTTTAAAATCATCCTGGTATTGCGAGTTTTTAAGAATGACCTTTCCGTTTTTAGTAAACGCGGTGCCGTTTCTGGCGTTCCTTGTCGGCAGGACGCAGTCGAACATATCAATGCCGAGAGATATAGCTTCAACAAGGTCTTCGGGGGTGCCGACACCCATGAGATACCGTGGTTTGTGTTCAGGGATAAGCGGCGCGGTATGTTTTATTATTTCATACATTTCATCTTTTGGTTCTCCCACGCTTAAACCTCCCATGGCATACCCGTCAAAACCAATTTCAATAAGCTGTTCAGCGGAAATTTTCCTTAATTCCGGATATACGCCCCCCTGGATAATGCCGAACAGCGATTGTTTGCCGGCCGAATTCGCAAGGAAATATTCCTTGCACCTTTTTGCCCAGGCCGTTGTGATTTCGAGCGAATTCCGGATATGGTCCGGTGTGGACGGGTAGGGCGGGCAGTCATCAAAATTCATAATGATATCCGCGCCTAATATAATCTGGATTTCCATGGATTTTTCGGGTGAGATAAAATGGCTGCTCCCGTCAAAATGCGAATTAAAATGAACGCCGTCTTTTGTAATTTTTTTTAAGACATTCAGGCTGAAAACCTGATAACCGCCGCTGTCAGTTAAAATGGGTTTCTTCCAATTCATAAACCTGTGTGTGCCGCCGATTTCTTTGATAACCTCAAGCCCCGGCCGGAGATAAAGGTGATATGCGTTATTCAGAATGATTTGCGCGCCTATTTCATCCATGTCCCTGTTTGTCAGGGTCTTGACAGTGGCATGTGTTCCTACAGGCATAAAAACTGGTGTTTCTATCGGGCCGTGAGGAGTATTGATAATTCCAGCCCTTGCCATTGTCTGCTTATCTTTTTTCATTAAACTGAATTGCATAATTTTTTGAATAATATTTTTGACAAATCAATAAATATAGATTATACTATATATTATTAATATGGAAACAGAAAAATTAGAAGCGGTAATAAATATTGACGGGGCGTGTTCCGGGAACCCCGGGCCTGCAGGACTTGGTGTTTTGATAAGCCATCCCAGCGGCGAGGTCTATGAAGAGATTAGTGAATATATCGGCGAGGCGACCAATAATGTAGCCGAATACAGGGCTTTTATCAAGGCGCTGGAGCGTTCGAGGGTCCTGGGTTTAAAAAGAATCGCAATCTATTCTGATTCGGAACTTCTAGTAAAACAGGTTTTGGGAGAGTATAAAATAAAAAATAAAGATATTTTAAGGCTTGCAACTGAGGCCGGCGAGATATGCAAGTCATTTCAAAAACTATATGTCAGATACCTGCCGCGTGAACAAAACAGCCAGGCTGATAAATTGGCCCGCCTGGCTATAAAAAAACATACTACTAAACTGTCTCCAAAGGCAAAAAAAATCAGCAGTAAATCGCAAGCCGGACAGGCAATCGCTCCAAATATCTTTGGTGGTTAACGGGATAATTTGGAGAGGAAAGTCCGAACACCGCAGGACAAGATGGCTGCTAACAGCGGCGCTCCGCAAAATAATTGCGGGGACGGAAAGTGCCACAGAAAATACACAGCCAACCCGTTATTTAACGGCGGCAATGGTGAAAAGGCGTCCGCCTAAGGCGGATTTATTTTAAGGTAGAAATATCTTGAAGTAAAAGGTAAGAGCTCACCGTCCCGATAGTAATATCGGGAGCGTGGTATGCACTGTATGGTGCATACCGGGGAAAACCCCATCTGGTGCAAGGCCAAATAGGTTTCGGTTCCCGGTGTTACACAGGGACAGGAATTGTCCGTTCCTGAGCCCGCCTTAGGGCGGATATCGAAACGGGTTAGGCCGCTTGAGGCTGGTGGCAACATCAGTCCCAGAGGAATGATTGCCGCTTCGTCCCGATGTTAAATCGGGGAGGAGAACAGAATTCGGCTTACAGTCCGGCTTATTTTTAAGGGTAGTCCGCCAGGGCGGACTACCCTTTTTATATTCACTGAACGAAGTATAAAAATCTGGTATAATATATTTGTGCTTTTAAAGGAGGAAAATATGTTGCCTTGTAAATCCCAGGAATATCTTGTAACTCTGCTGGATACGATGAGCGATTGCATTTTTACTGTAAAGATGCCTGAAAAGACCATTGAATATATTAATAAGGCAGGCCTTCAAATGTTTGGATACCAGCCGGAAGAAGTAATTGGCCAATCAATGCGTATATTCTACCCGGATGAACCAAGCTATATTTCTATGGGCCTGGCACTCCAGTCTAAAATAGCCAAAAATGAAACACAGGTTTGTTTTGAACAGGAACTGGTGGGGAAAAACGGCAAACCTGGACGGTATGATATCATTTTTAATTTCATGTTTGACGCCGGCCAGATTACCCATATGGTCAGTGTAAACCGCGATATCACAAAGCGTTTAAAAAATGAGGAAAAACTTGTAAAGAGTCTTGAAGCTTTGCAGAAAACAATGAAAGAAATCGTACAGGCCGTATCTTTATCCGCGGAGTTAAAAGACCCTTTTGCATCAGGTCACCAGTTAAGAGTGTCCAAACTCGCAGTTGCCATAGGTAAAGAAATGGGGCTCACGGATTATCAATTGGAATCAATTGACAGGGCAAGTATGGTCCACGATATCGGAAAAATTTCCGTCCCGTCCGGGATATTAAGTAAACCCGGTAAATTAACCAAAGGTGAATTTGATTTAATGAAAGCCCATTCCGTTTACGGTTATGAATTGTTAAGTAAAATTGAATTTCCCTGGCCGATTGCGAAAATAGTCCTTCAGCACACGGAAAGAATAAACGGTTCCGGATACCCTTACGGTTTAATCGGGAAAGATATTTTACTGGAAGCCAGGATCATTTCTATCGCGGAAGTTGTTGAAGCAATGTCTTCTGAAAGGCCGTACAGGCACGCGCTTGGGATAGAAAAAGCGCTTTCTGAGATTGAAACAAACAAGGGAATACTCTACGATAAAGACGCTGCGGCCGCCTGCATAAAATTGTTCAGGGAAAAGGGTTTCAAATTCAGTTGATTCCCGCTATGCCCCGGCTTCTTTTTTAAGCTTTTCTATCTCTTCCTCTAAATCCTCTATTTTCCGCCAGAGGGAAGCCGGCGCGTGATGATAATCGATGTAGCCGTTTTTCCCGTAGCAATGTTCAGGCAGGCTTTTTTTGGCTTCTTCCAGCTCCTTTTCAAGCCTCACAAGTTTGTCCTTTTTTGTTTCATTGTTTTTTCCCATTTTGCACCTCCTGTTTTTTTATTCTATCTCTTTTTATTTTATTTGTCGAGGCAGATTGACCTTTTTCTTGACAATTTATTAAAATAACTATAATATAGCTTTATAAAACCTCTTCAAAAATTTAAAAAAATGTAGTATTTGAGATATTATTGATGATAAAATGTTTCCATGAAAACTTTAGAATATATTATAAAACATGGTGATTGTCTGGACGTTTTGCAGGAGTACCCGGATAATTATTTTGATCTTATTATTACGTCACCGCCATATGCGGATTGCCGGGTCAAGTCATACGGAGGGATTTCACCTGATAATTATATTGAATGGTTTCTTCCCCGTAGTAAACAGTTTTTGAGAGTTGTTAAACCAACAGGAACATTTATTTTAAATATTAAAGAAAAGGTTGTTGATGGAGAACGCCATACTTATGTTATCGAATTAATTCTCGAACTTCGGCGTCAGGGATGGCTGTGGACAGAAGAATTTATCTGGCATAAAAAAAATTGTCATCCAGGTAAATGGCCTAATCGTTTCCGTGATGCATGGGAAAGATGTCTTCAATTCAATAAAACACGACATTTCAATATGTATCAAGAAGAAGTTATGGTTCCTATGGGAGATTGGGCACAAACAAGATTAAAGCATCTTGGCCAAAATGATGTTATTAGATTCAATTCCCAGGTTGGCAGTGGTTTTGGTAAAAATATTGCTAACTGGTTAAGCCGGGACAAAGCATACCCGTCTAATGTATTACACATGGCGACTGAGACCGGGAATCGAAATCACAGTGCTACTTTTCCACGGGATCTTCCTGAATGGTTTATTAAACTGTTCACTAAAGAGGACGATTGGATACTTGATCCATTTGTTGGATGCGGAACTGTATGTGAGGTTTCGCAGCGGCTTGGACGTAATTCCGTTGGGATAGATATTTTAAAAGAATATGTCGCATTAGCTCGTGATAAAGCAAAAGAAAAAGAATTATTACTTTGTGAAAAAACAGGGAAATATGGCGCAAATAACAAGAAACGAAATAATAAGGTTTATCGAACCAAACATTCAACAGTTTCACAAGCGAAGGCTCGATAATCTTACTGATCTTCAGTTAAAGAAAATTCTTTGCAGAAAGAATCCGTATTTGTTTAAAGCAATGAATCAAGACACCGCTCAGGATTTAGTGAAAACTATTCTTGATGCACATCTTTCCTCGCAGGAAGAGGGTATTTTTGGAGGATTTCTTGAAGAGTTGGCGATTTTTATTTGCAGTAAAGTATATGGAGGCCGAAAGTCTTCTTCTGAAGGAATTGATCTTGAATTTTCGAGGGATGGAGTAGCATACATCGTTTCAATCAAGTCCGGGCCAAACTGGGGAAATAGCCGCCAGATTGCACGAATGAAAGATGATTTTAAACGTGCCAAACGTATTTTAAGTACAAATACATTATCTCAAAATGTTGTTGCTGTAAATGGTTGTTGTTATGGGAAAGATAATAGAGCAGACAAGGGTGACTATTTAAAACTATGCGGCCAAAGATTCTGGGAATTTATATCGGGAAATGAAAATCTTTATACAGATATTATAGAACCTTTAGGACACAAGGCTAAGGAAAAGAATGAGAAATTTTCTGAAGAATATGCAAAGGTGATTAATAAATTTACTCGTGAATTTGCAACAGAATACTGTGATAAAGACGGATTAATACTATGGAAAAAGCTTGTTAAATTCAATTCAGGAAAAAGTAGTACTACCTGTTAACTTACCCCATTTGTTATGCCGCTAATAACTCAATAGACTCTTTTAATACACTTCATTACTCAAACTATTTTTTAAGTCAACATCTTCCATTTTTATTTTAAAAATTTTTTAATTTTTCTCTTGACATCCCGGAAATAAGGTGTAAAATTTTGTATAGAAGTGTAGTAAAGTGTAATGAAATAAAATTTATTGTCTGAAATCCTTGTTTGGGTAGTCTCTATTTTCGGATATTTCCGGGGGAAACTGAAATGTTCACAGGCGAATACCATTTCACATTAGACGAAAAGGGAAGGCTATCGATTCCTGCTAAAATGAGGCAGAAGAGAAAAGGCATTTTCACCGTTACCCGCGGCCTGGAAAAATGCCTTTTTGTTTTTACTCCCGATGAATGGAAAAAATGGGAGAAAAAAATATCCGCAACGCCCACGACCCAGAAAGACGCACGTTCATTTGTCCGTTTTCTTCTTTCAGGGGCCACGGAGTGCGAGGTCAATGAACAGGGGAGAATAAATCTGCCTGTGACCCTGCGTCAGTATGCGGGTATCAACAGAGACGTTGTTGTTATCGGTGTGGGCAACCGTATTGAAATCTGGAGTAAAGAGAACTGGGAGAAATATCTATCGGAATCAGAAAAGATTTTTGAGGACGCGGCTGAAAAACTGGTTGATCTGGGTATATAACTAGTGCTCTGGCAAACAAATTTCTGATAGATAGAATGCCCGGATTTGAGACAATTTCAACGAACGACGACGAAAGGCATATCCGCAGTGATACGTCGAGGAGGAGTGAGGCAGAAATTGGCCAAAGGTGGGCATTCCCGAAGGGCAGGGCTCTTTTGCCCTGCTTCTGCGTTGCTCGTCGCATGCATACCGCAGAGGGTATGCACTGCTTCTCGCGCCTTGAATCAGGCCAAAATAGCCTCTGCTATCTATCAGAAATTTATTTGCCAGAGCACAAGGAGTTTTCAGTGATTATCAAAAACAGTATAAAGGAAAGTGCTGTTCAGAAGCCGTTTATTATCTCCTGCGGCCGGCAGAGTGTTGAAAAAAAGAGCCTGCAAATATCGGGAATGAATTTCCCAAGAGATTCAAATATTGTTATAATAAAAGTTTCAGGACATTTAAAAGGAAAGATATGCGGTGAATAATTATTTTCATAAGCCCGTGATGCTTGATGAAGTATTAAAGTGGTTTTTGAATCTTGACGAAAATAGTTGTAACGGGGGGGTCTATGTAGACGGGACATTAGGCGGAGGCGGGCATGCTAAAGCGATTTTGGAGAAAATTCTCCCTCATGGGAGACTGGTTGGGATCGATTGCGATAAAGATGGTATTTTGGCATCTGAGAGGCGTCTTGAAGGTTTTCGGGAAAACTTGATAATTGTAAAGGATAATTTTCGTAACATTAAGAGAATATGGGAAAAGCTTAATCTTCCCCTGGTTAACGGAATTTTATTTGATTTAGGTGTTTCTTTGCACCAGTTGAAGGAAGGGGGAAGGGGCTTTTCTTTTAGCGCGGATTATCCACTGGACATGAGGCTTGACTATGAACAGAAAGTTTCAGCGGAATATCTCGTTAATAATTTACCGTATGATGAACTTGCAAGAATAATTTTTGAATACGGCGGGGAACGTTTTTCAAGAAGAATAGCAAAGGCAATAATTTATGAACGGTCAAAACATCCGGTAAAAACAACCGGAGAGTTAGCTGAAATAGTAAAGAAAACGGTGCGCGGGAGAGGTAAAATTCACCCGGCTACAAGGACCTTCCAGGCTTTGAGGATTGCGGTAAACGATGAACTTAAGGCACTGGAGGAAGGGCTTTCATGCGCGCTGGATATTCTCACAGTTAAAGGAAGAATTGTAGTCATAAGTTATCATTCATTAGAGGACAGGATAGTAAAAAATAAATTCAGGGACAAAGCAAAAGAAGGCGGTTTTGTGCTTTTGACAAAGAAACCTTTAATTCCCTCATTAGAGGAAATCATGGAAAATCCAGGCAGCAGGAGCGCTAAGATGCGGGTGATTGAAAGAATTGCTTAGCAAGCTAAAAGAGTTATAGAGTTTCAGAGTTTGGGAGTTTTTGACTCTTAAACTCTTGGAACGCCAAAATTTCTAAACTGATTTTAAGGAGTTAACATGTTTCAGGAAGGTTATCTTTCAGGAAGCACGGTTTTTGAAATATTTGATAAAATAAAAAACCGGGAAGAACTAAAAATAATGATTCTTACGTCTGTTTTTGTCCTGGGAATAATATTTATTTTCCTTTTTTATATATACCAGAGAATGGAAGTGAGAGAAAAGGTTTATTTGATAAACCAGATGCAGGAAGAACAAAAAAAACTGGTTGAGGAAAACCGGAGCTTGCAATTGGAGGCCGCGAGCCTGCGTTCACTGGACCGTATTGAACATATCGCAAGGGAACAGCTGGGATTAAATGTTCCCGGGGATGTCCGGAATCTGAATTAAGTGCTCTTTTACATGTAACAGAGCACTATAAAGGGGCACTTGGAGGGAAGATTGTGCTTGGCAAAAAAACAAAATTTCGCATAGTCACTTTTTTTATTTTTTTAGGAGTGGCTATTTTTTTTATTATTCTTCGCTTAGTTCAAGTCCAGATTATCCAGCATAAAAATTTCTCGCAAAAAGCTTCACGCCAGCACCAGAAAATTGTTAATCTTCAGCCCAAAAGAGGCGCCATATATGACCGCAAAATGAGAGAATTGGCGGTAAGTGTTTCCATGTATTCTATTTATGGTGAACCGAAAAAAATAAAAGACCCAATGGAGGCCGCGGAAGTTTTAGCGGAAATACTGGAGATTGACAATAAAAAGATTATCGGGTATTTGACAAGCGACAGGGCATTTGTCTGGATTGCACGGCGTATTGAGAGGAAAAAATCCAGGAAAATAAAGGAATTGGACATCAAAGGCATTGGTATTATTGAGGAAAATAAAAGATTTTATCCTAAAAAAGAACTATGCGCCCAGGCAATCGGTTTTGTAGGACTGGATGATGACGGTATGGAAAATAAAGGACTTGAAGGCATAGAATTTTATTATGATAAATATGTCAAAGGAAACCCGGGTTTGCTTATCACTGAGAAGGATGCTATGGGGCGCAATATTTCAACCAATGTGGAATCTGTTATCCCTTCAACTGAAGGAAACAGTATTGTTTTGACTATTGATGAGGTGATTCAGCATATTACCGAGAGGGAACTTTGCAAAGGAGTGGAAAAATTTAATCCTAACTGGGGAATGGCCATTGTTATGGATCCTGCGACTTTTGAGATCCTTGCCATGGCAAACTGGCCGTTTTATAATCCTAATGATTTTCCCAGGTATCCGAATTCTGTCAGGCGCAACAGGGCTGTTACGGATTTATTTGAACCCGGGTCAAGTTTTAAGGTGGGGGTTATGTCGGGTTTGCTGGAAGATGATATTGTGTCTCCTTCTGATATTATTGATTGTGAGAAGGGGGTTTATTTTGTATATAACCATGCTGTCCATGATTCTCATATCTATGATACTTTGACATTTAAAGAAGCGATGGGGAAATCAAGCAATATCGCTGTTATTAAATCAGTGCAGAAATGGAGCCCCAGAAAACTGTATCAATATTTATGTTCGTTCGGTTTTGGTGAAAAGACAGGTATTGACCTGCCCGGAGAAGTTCCCGGCAGTATTCCTTCACCTGATAAATGGTCAAAACTTTCAATAGGAGCAATTCCTATAGGCCAGGAAGTAGCGGTCACCGGGCTTCAATTGATTCAGCCTTTGGCGGTAGTGGCAAACAAAGGAATTCTCATGAAACCCTATATTGTCAAATCTATTAATGATAAAAATGGTGTTGTGAAAGAATTTCGTCCTAAACCGATAAGGCGTGTAATATCTGAAGAAACTGCGGAAAAGGCAAAAGATATTTTGGAGGGTGTTGTTCTAAACGGTACCGGCCGGAGGGCCCGTATGACAAACTATAGAGTCGCCGGCAAGACCGGCACTGCTAAAAAATTCGATTTTGAGTTAAAAAAATACAGCAACGAAAAATTACTTATTTCTTTCGCAGGCTTTGCGCCGGTAAAAAATCCGAAAATTTGTGTGCTTGTGGTATTGGATGAAGCCAAGTCTGATGATACAGAAATCTGGGGGGAAACTATATGTGTCCCGATTGCAAGAGAAATAATAAGAGAAACCCTGAGATACCTGAATGTCCCACAGGAGATGCAGGATATAGCGTGCCAGGATCGGAAGATTGCCGCGGATTCGAAGGATATTAACGAGAGAGATACAGATAATATTTTAATAAAGGATAAAGAAAAAATAAATGACACAACTTTTCAAAATATTGTAATGCCCAAAGTAATCGGGCTTACCATGAGAGAGGCATTGAATGTAATGTGCAATTATCAGATTAAAGTGAAGTTTGAGGGGAGCGGGGTCGTAGTCAGGCAGTCTCCCCCGCCGGGAACAGTGATTAAAAAATTTCAGGAGGGTGTTTTATATTTTGAGGATAAAACTTAATAGTTATTCCGCCAGAGGCGGATCCGCCTTTGGCGGAAAGTTGAAAAGAGATTACAAAAAAAATGATTTTATTAACATTAGGGGAAATCCGGGAGGCGGTTGGCGGGAAAATTTTTGGTGATTTTAATCCAAAAGAAAAAATTTCGGGGATCTCTACCGACTCGCGGACAATAAAAAAAGGTGAAACCTTTTTTGCCATTAAGGGGGAGAAATTTGACGGGTCGAAGTTTTCAGGTGATGCTTTAAAAAGGGGCTCGTCCGCAATTGTTGTTTCAAATGATTCAGAAAATATTGAATATAAAAATGTAATTTATGTCCGGGACACGAAAAAAGCCCTGATGGATTTGGCATTATATTACCGTAAAAAAATCAATCCGAGGGTTTACGGCATTACCGGCAGCAATGGCAAAACCACAACGAAAGACATCCTGGCATTATTATTAAAAAACACTTATAAAACAACAGAAAGCAAGGGCAGTTTTAACAATGAAATAGGGCTCCCTTTGACAGTTTTGCAGATGTCAAAAAATACAAAGGTTCTGGTCCTGGAAATGGGGATGTCGGGAAAAGGGGAGCTTAACAGGCTTTTCAAAATCGCCCTGCCTGATGTTGGGCTTATTACAAACGTCGGTCCCGCGCATCTTGCCCATTTTTCTTCGCTTGAAGAAATTGCGGCCGCCAAATCGGAATTGATTGAAAACCTGGCAAAAAATAAATTTGCTGTATTGAATAAAGATGATTGTTTTTATGATTATTTTAAGTCAAAAACCAGGGCGAAAATTATTGATTTTGGGATAAAAAATAAAAGCGGTTTCATGGCCGGGAATATCAGTTTACTCCCTTTCAAGGGGAGCACGTTTATACTGAATGCGCATGGCAAAAAAATAAAAATAAAAACTTCTTTACCGGGCCTTCATAATGTGTATAATATCTTAGCCGCCGTGGCGGCTGCCAGCATATTTGAAAATGATTTAAATTATCTGGCGGAAGAACTTAAAAATGCGTCCCTTCCAAAAATGAGGCTGGAAGGGATTAAATTAAAAGGTATTAAAATAGTAAATGACGCGTATAATGCCAACCCGAATTCAGTTGCCGCGGGATTAAAAGAATTAGGGAATTATAAAGCTTTGGGAAACAAAATTTTTGTGTTCGGCGGTATGCTGGAACTCGGGAGTGATTCAGGCAATTATCATAGGCAGATAGGTGAGGAGGCAGTCAGGCAGGGTGTTGATTATCTCGTAATAAGGGAATCTGAAGAGACTATTGCGGCATCTTGTGCCGCGATAAAATACGGTATGGATAAAAATAAAGTTTTTTCTGCAAAAACAAATGAGGATATTGTTAATATTTTGTTATCATTTATGAAAAAAGGGGATGTTGTTCTTTTTAAAGGGTCGCGTGCGGTGTACCTGGAAGAGGCAGTAGAATTGTTGAAATTT
Source organism: bacterium (assembly GCA_040754625.1). Lineage (NCBI taxonomy): Bacteria > bacterium. The sequence goes on from JBFMCF010000090.1 coordinate 16,923, forward strand.
AGGATTCGTAGGGGCAGGTTCTAAACCTGCCCGAATTTATGGACGGGTTTAGAACCCGCCCCTACAAGGAAACAATGTTTTACTATTTATACCTTTTATTATATAAACAAGGCACTATTTTTTCCGGCCTTCGGATTTTCAGGTATATCACCGTGCGGTCGGTATTTGCCGCTATAACGGCGTTTCTTGTAAGTATAATTTTCGGGCCGTGGATTATACGCCGCCTTAAAGCGATGAGAGCAAACCAGCCGATCAGGCGGGATGGCCCTGAGACTCATTTCAAAAAATCCGGCACGCCTACAATGGGAGGAATGTTAATAATCTTTTCAGTTATCCTGTCCTGCCTTTTCTGGAGCAATTTAAGCAACAGCAAGGTCTGGATAGTCCTTTTTGTTACAGTCTGGCTTGGATTGATAGGGTTTATTGATGATTATATCAAATTGACACAGAAAAATTCAAAAGGGCTTTCGGTTTCGTTTAAATTAATCAGCCAGGTCATCCTCGGCCTCCTTCTGGGATTTTATCTTTACAAATACCCGCTTGATATCGGAGCGCTATGGAACTATAAAATAGACGACGCGAATTATATGAAATATCTGAACACAAAATATATGACTCAATTGGCCGTGCCGTTTTTTAAAAATGTATTGTGGAATTTATCGTGGTTTTATATTCCTTTTGCCGCACTCGTAATAGTGGGGAGTTCCAATGCGGTAAATTTGACTGACGGCCTGGACGGTCTTGCCATCGGGGCTATAGTTTTTTCGTCGATTTCATTTTTAGGCATGAGTTATGTTTCAGGCAACTGGACATTCAGCCAGTATTTAAATATTTTTTATGTTGAAGGGTCAGGCGAATTAACGGTGATTTGCGCGGCCATTATCGGCGCGGGACTCGGGTTTTTATGGTATAACACTTATCCTGCCGAGGTATTTATGGGCGATACCGGGTCCCTGGCGCTGGGAGGGGCCCTTGGAACAATAGCGATTCTTACTAAAAAAGAATTGACACTTGTAATTGTCGGGGGTGTTTTTGTTATCGAAGCAGTTTCAGTTATAATCCAGGTCCTGGTTTTCAGACTGACCGGCAGGAGGGTTTTTCGCATGTCGCCGGTCCATCATCATTATGAAATGAAGGGGTGGCCGGAGCCAAAGGTTGTCGTTCGTTTCTGGATAATTTGTATTGTATTTACGCTTTTAAGCCTGGCAACATTAAAGATAAGATAAAAATAGGTCAAATAAGTCTTATAAGACCTATATTAAAACATGAATTTAAAAAATAAGAAAGTTTCTGTTTTAGGTTCGGCAAGAACAGGCCTGGATTCTGCGCTGTTTTTGAAAAAAAAAGGTGCATCGGTTTTCCTTAGCGAGAAAAAACCCGGGAGACTTTGGGTTAAAACAAGGAATATTTTGGAAAGTGAAGGAATTGAAACGGAAGCCGGCTGGCACACGGATAAAGTTTTAAAAGGGACAGATTTTATTGTGGTAAGCCCGGGCATCCCCTTAAATATTCCTGTCCTTGTAAAGGCAGGGGAATTAAACATCCCGGTAATAAGTGAGATTGAGCTGGCATATGTTTTTTGTCCATGCCCTATTATTGCTGTCGGAGGGACTAACGGGAAAACAACTACAACCACGCTTTTAGGAAAGGTTTTTAAAAAAGCAGGAGTGCCTGTTGTTGTTGCCGGCAATATCGGGACGACTTTTATAAGCCAGATAAAAAATTTAACGCCGGGGCATATCGCGGTTCTTGAAATAAGCAGTTTCCAGCTGGAAGGTATTGAGAATTTTCGCCCTAAAGTAAGCATAACCTTAAATTTGACTCCAGATCATCTTGACAGGTATTTATCGATGGAAGATTATGAGGCTTCCAAACAGAGGATTTTTTTGAATCAGGGAGAGAAAGATTATACTATTTTGAATTTTGACGATAAGATTATTAAAACATGGGCGGGAAAAACAAAAGCAAAGGTTTTATATTTCAGTACAAAAAGAGAAGTGCCGGCGGGAAGTTATCTTGAAGGAAATGATATTATATTTTCCTTTAACAGCAGCAGGGAAAAAATTTGCTTCCGCAGTGACATCAAACTGCTTGGCGAGCATAACATAAGCAATGTGCTGGCGGTTATTACTGCCTGTAAAATAAGTAATATCGCAAACAGTGTTATAAAAAATACCATAAAGTCTTTTATGGGATTGAAACACCGGATTGAATTTGTGCGCGAGATTGAAGGTGTAAAATTTTACAATGATTCCAAGGGAACTACCGTGGATTCAGTCGTTAAAGCAATTGAAAGTTTTAATAAGCCTGTTATTCTTATAGCCGGCGGGCAGGATAAAAATTTGGATTTTACAATTCTTAAAAATTTGGCTAAAACCAAAGTGAAATTCCTTATTTTAATCGGCGAGGCAAAGGGAAAAATCAGGCGGGCATTAAATGGAGCGGTAAAAATATATGAAAGTGATACACTGGAAAACGCGGTAAAAAATGCGAAGAAATTTGCCGGTTCCGGAGATATAGTTTTACTTTCCCCGGGATGCGCGAGTTTTGATATGTTTAAAGATTATGAAGACAGGGGAAATAAATTTAAAAAAGCAGTGAGGAATTTATAATATGGCGGCCAGGAAAGTATCGGATTATAAGCTTTTTCTTATTGTTCTTGTCCTGATAAGTATAGGTATTATTATGATTTACAGCGCAAGCGCAATGATAGCTTATGAAAATTTTGGCGATAGTTATTATTTCCTGAAAAAACAATTGGTCTGGTTTTTAATCGGGCTGTTTTTTGTTTTGATTACTGTAAACATAGATTATCATTTTTGGGAAAAAATCAGCAAGCCGCTTTTGATTTTCGGTTTAATTCTTTTAGGAGTTGTTTTAATACCGCGCGCAAGCAAAGAAATCGGAATCGCAAGACGGTGGATTGAAATCGGCGGATTCAGGTTCCAGCCTACGGAATTGATAAAACTTGTTATTGTAATTTATATGGCAGGTTCACTATCGAGGAAACAACGTGAAGTGGAAGTTTCTTTTTCCGCGTGGTTTCAGGATTTGGTAATAATAGGATTTATTTGCGGATTAGTTGTATTACAGCCTGATTTTGGGACGGCGGTGATTTTGGCAGGCACGGTTTTAATAATGTTTTTTGCGGCGGGAGTCAAAATTGTTCATCTTTTAAGCATTGGATTGGCCTGCCTGCCTGTGCTTTATTTTCTTATATTCAACAGCGCTTACCGTATGAAAAGGTTTTTGGCGTTTTTTGATCCGTGGCAGGACCCCCAGGCTTCCGGATTCCAGATTATACAGTCTTTTTTAGCGTTTGGTTCCGGCGGGACTTTTGGTCTCGGGTTGGGTGAAAGCAGGCAAAAACTATTTTATCTGCCTGAGGCGCATACGGATTTCATTTTTTCCATAATCGGCGAGGAGCTTGGTTTTGCCGGGTCACTGGTAGTTGTTATTATTTTTATCGGGTTCATATTGCGCGCGGGAAGGATTGTTTTTAAAGCGAGAGACAATTTTGGATGTTTTCTTAGTTTAGGAATATTGACTGTAATAGGATTGGAATTTTTGGTCAATATCGGAGTGGTCCTTGGATTATTGCCGACAAAGGGGACACCGCTTCCTTTTATAAGTTACGGCGGGTCTTCGCTGATATTTACCATGGCGTCAGTAGGAATTTTATTAAATATATCAAAAGAAAGCTAATTGCAGGTATGTCAAAAAGAATACTTATTGCAGCAGGCGGGACGGGCGGGCATATTTATCCGGCAATTGTTCTGGGACATGAATTGCAAAACGAATTCAATCTGAATGTTTTTTTTGCCGGCACAAAAAAAGGTATCGGGAAAGATATTTTTACAAGAGAAAAATTTAGATTTGAGTTATTTGATATTGACGGACTAAGCAGGAAATTTAATTTTTCGCTTTTTTCCGGTTTCTGGAAATTGATAAAGGTTTTTTTAAAAGCGTTATTTTTATTCAATAAATTTAAGCCGGATGTTGTAATAGGAATGGGGGGATATGTTACTCCCCCCATAGTTTTAGCGGCGATTTTATACAATATCCCCACAGTCATACATGAACAGAACGTTATTCCCGGGTTAGCCAACAGGTTTTTAAACAAACTGGTTGATCAAACAACAATCGCTTTCCCGGAGGCACGGCGTTTTTTTAAAAATGCAATTATTACCGGGAACCCTGTTAGATCGACCATTGAACTTGTGAAAAAAGAAACGGGAATACGTAACCTGAATTTAGAGCATGGAAAAATTACTCTTTTTATTTTTGGAGGCAGCCAGGGGAGCCATAATCTTAATGAGATTTTTAGAGATACTTTAGTATTATTGGAAAGAAAAGGGCTGGAATTACAATTTATTATAATGACAGGGGAAAATGACTGGGAAAAAATGGATGAGTTTTGCCGCGGCCTTCGTTTTAAATCAGTTGTCCGGCCGTTTTTTTATAATATTGAAGACGCGTATGCGGCGAGCGATTTAATAATTTCCCGCGCGGGGGCATTAAGTATTTCAGAAATTTGTGCCAGCGGGAAACCGGCAATATTTATTCCTTATCCTTACGCGGCAGGGAATCATCAGTATTTCAACGCGAAAAGGCTTGAAGAAAAAGGCGGGGGTATAATTATTGAGGAAAAGGAACTGGCCCCGGAAAAGCTCGCGAAGGCGATTTCTGATTTGCTGGATAATAAGGCAGGATTAATAAGAATGGGCGAGCGAAACAGCGGATTGTATCAAAAAGGCGCTTCCAGGATTCTTGCTTTAAATGTTTTGGCGCTGATAAAATAAAAAACGTGAAGTCTAAAACGTTAAACGTAAAATGAAAATCTAAATATTTTTTAATATTTTACTTTTTACGATTCACGTTTTACGTTTAACGATAAAGGAGTTTACATGCTTCCAAGAGACCGTAAAATACATTTTGTCGGAATCGGCGGTTCAGGTATGAGCGGGATTGCCGAAGTTTTGCTTAACCTGGGGTTTCAGGTTACGGGTTCGGATTTAAAAAGCAGCCAGGTTACAAAAAGGCTGGAAGATTTAGGCGGGGGGATATTTTATTCACATGAGAGAGGAAATATTAATAATGCGGATGTTGTTGTCATGTCTTCAGCGGTTGCATATGATAATCCGGAGATAATTGCCGCGTTGGAAAAAAAAGTACCGGTTATACCGCGCGCCGAAATGCTGGCTGAAATAATGCGGATGAAGTCAGGGATTGCTATCGCAGGGTCCCATGGGAAAACGACTACAACCTCTTTTATTGGTTCTATTCTGGTAAAAGCTGAAATGGACCCGACTATTGTTAACGGGGGTATTTTTAATAGTTTGGGTACAAATGCAAAATTAGGGCAGGGAGATTATTTTGTCGCGGAAGCAGATGAAAGTGACGGTTCTTTTCTTCTGCTTTCTCCTGTTTTCGCGATTGTCACGAATATCGATTTGGAACATCTTGATTATTACAGGGATTTAGATCATATAAAAGATACTTATCTTCGGTTTATTAATAAAGTGCCTTTTTACGGTAGCAGTATAATCTGCCTGGATGAACCAAATATTCAAAGCATTATTCCCCGCATAAAAAAGAAATTTATTACATATGGATTAAAAACACAGGCTGATATGGTGGCCAAGAATATACAGATAGAGCCGATGAATATACAGTTTGATGTATTTTATCACGATAAAAATCTTGGCAAATTTAGTTTGCATGCCGCAGGAATTCATAATGTTGATAATGCGTTGGCCGCAATTACCTGCGCATTGGAATTGGGTATAGATATTGAAAAAATCAGGGAGACGCTTTTAGAATTCAAAGGCGTTAAACGGCGTTTTCAGATTAAGGCGGAAATCGGCGGCATTATGATAATCGATGATTACGGACATCATCCGACGGAAATAGAAGCAACCCTGAATGCCGCGAGGACAGGATGGGGAAGAAGAATTGTTCTTGCTTTTCAGCCCCATCGTTTTACAAGGACCAAGGCCTTGCTTGAACAGTTCGGGCGGTGCTTTTACCAGGCGGATGAATTGATTATAGGGCCTATTTATCCGGCGGGTGAAAAACCTATTCCCGGCATAACAGGTGAATCAATAGTAGAATCAGCTAAAAAGTACGGTCAGAAAAATGTCCGGTATATCCCGGAAAAGAATAAGATTCTTGAATATATTTTATCAATTGTCAGGCAGGGGGACATGGTTTTTACCATGGGCGCGGGGGATATATGGGAGGTGGGCGAGAATCTGATTGAAAAATTAAAATACAGAAATTTTATTTTTATGCCGAAATAAAAAATGAATAAAAAAAATATTAAAGAGATAAAAATCGGAGTGCTCGCCGGCGGAAATTCTTCTGAAAGAGAAATCTCTCTTTTAAGCGGTAAGGCCGTAAAAAAAGCGCTTGATGAATTGGGTTTAAAAAATAAATTCATCGATGTCGATAAGAATATTGTTTTTAAGTTAAAACGAACAGGAATTGATATTGCCTTTTTGGTTTTGCACGGGCCGGGCGGCGAGGATGGAACTATCCAGGGACTGTTGGAAATAATAGGTATTCCCTATACAGGTTCGGGTGTATTGGCTTCCGCCGCCGGGATGGATAAAATTTTTACCAAGCAGATACTGGTTGCAAATAATATAGAAACACCAAAATTCAGGATTTTGGAATCCGGCACGGCCGCGGCGGTTGGCGGAGCGCCACGGCTGAAATTACCGTTTGTCGTTAAACCGTCCCTGCAGGGATCGGCAGTCGGAGTCAGTATTGTTTCTAAAAAGTCCGAAGTTAAAAAGGCGGTAGACATTGCTTTTTCTTATGATAAAAAAATTTTAATAGAAGAATATATCCCGGGTAAAGAAATAACAGTCGGTATTCTCGGAGACGATGCTTTGCCGGTCGTGGAGATAGTCCCGAAAAATAAATTTTATGATTTTGAGTCAAAATACAAAAAAGGGATGTCGGAACATATTGTTCCCGCGAGGCTCCCGGGCGCTGTGTATAAAGAGGCACAGGGGATTGCGTTGAAAGTCCACAGGACACTGGGATGCCGTGATGTCTCGAGGATAGATATGATTTATAATCCCGGGAAAGGTTTATATGTCCTTGAAATAAATACTATCCCGGGAATGACAAATGTGAGCCTGCTTCCTGATGCGGCGAAAGCGGCAGGTGTTGATTTTAATGAAATGGTAAACCGTATAGTTATTCTGGCGGCTAAACGGGCGGGGTTAATATGAAATATGACAAAAATGTATATTTAACAAAACGGCGGCATTCAGACACCGAGCGGCTGGAGTCAAGAATAAAGTTTTTTAAGTCGCTGGGGAAGACACTGATGTTTTTGGTTGGGACAGCAATGGTTGTTTCTTTATTTTGGATAACACGCAATTTTGTTCTGGTCGCCCCGTATTTTAATGTTAAAAACATTGTTGTTACAGGCAATAACGCTGTTTCAAAAGACGATATAATAAAATCAGCCGGTATATCACAGGGGCAGAATATTTTTAAATTAAATTTAGTCAAAATTCAATACAAGATTAAGGAAAATCCTTTATTTGATAAGGTATATGTTAAAAGGTCACCCCCCGGCAGAATAGAAATTCAGGTAGAAGAAAGGAAACCGGTGGCATTTTTTAATTTGAAAGGGGATTTTTATTTGGTTTCTGAAAATGGCATAATTTTTAAAAAATTATCATCAGTTATTTATGAGAACCTTCCGATAATAACTAATATAAATTTGAAGAATATTATTTTAGGCAGTGAAACTAATTCTGTTAATCTCAATACGGGGCTGAAAATAATAAAAGATATAAAGGACATCCAGCCTGATTTTCTGGATTACGTCTCGGAAATAAATGCGGGGGACGTAAACGAAATTATTATTTATACTGACAGGGGGATAAAAATAAAGGCCGATAAAGATACAGATAAAAATAAGTGGCTTTATGTGAACAGGGTGATTGGTATCGCAGACACAGATAAAATTCCGGTTGGTTATTTAGACGTCCGTTATAACAAACAAATTGTATTAAAACCGGCAGAAAAATTAAATATAAATAATATAAAACGTAAAACGTGAAATGTAAAATGTGAAACGTAAGAAGTTAAAAATTTTATTTGCTTTTAACGTTTAACGTTTTACATTTTACGAATACAAGGAGAGTTTATGGCAAAAGAAAAAATAATTGCGGGATTGGATATAGGAACATCAAAGATTGCCACTGTTGTGGCAAAGGCCGATGATAATAAAAAAGACATAGAGATAATCGGTGTGGGTTTATCGGAATCTTCAGGAATAAAAAAAGGCATGGTGATAAATCTAGAAGCAGTAACTTCCGCTGTGGAGAAGTCAGTAAGCAGCGCTGAGGAAATGGCAGGGTTAAGAATAAACAAAGTATACGCCGGAATTTCAGGTTCTCATATAAAAGGTATAAACAGCAGGGGGGCGATAAATGTCCAGCGTCCGGACAAAGAAATAACAAAGTTTGACGTGAACCGTGTTTTAGAGGCCGCCCAGACAGTATCAATTCCTGTTGACAGGGAGATTATTCATATTCTGCCGCAGGATTTTATTGTAGATGAGCAATGCGGGATATCCGAGCCTGTAGGTATGGCTGGGAATAAACTTGAAGCGGAAGTGCATATAGTTATCGGGGCCGTAACATCTCTCCAGAATTTAATCAGGTGTATTAATGAGGCTGGAATTGAGGTTGAGGAAATAGCTCTTGAACCGCTGGTTTCAAGTTACGCGGTTTTGACCGAGGATGAAAAAAGATTGGGTGTGGTCCTCGCGGATTTAGGGGGCGGGACAACGGATATTGCCGTTTTTGCTAATGGCATATTAAGACATACCGCTGTTATTCCTGTAGGAGGTGACCACCTTACGAATGATCTGTCAGTAGGCCTGCGTATTCCAATCAGCGAGGCCGAACGGATAAAAAAAGAATACTGCAGGGCTATGTGCTGTGATGAAGACAAAAATGAAACTGTTGGCATTTCCGGGGCAGGCGAGCAGGGGGAACGCGTGTTCTCGGAAAAAGAAATTTCTTATATTATTAAACCAAGGCTCGAAGAAATTTTTTGGCTTATTCATAATGAAGTGAGAAATTCAGGGTTTGAGGAATTAATTGCCTCAGGATTAGTCATTACCGGCGGGACATCACAAATGAAAAATATTGACAAATTGGGGGAAAGGATTTTCTCTTTACCCGTAAGAAAAGGTGTGCCGAATAAAAGTATAAAAGGATTGTATGAACTTATCAATAGTCCAATTTATTCCACAAGTGTAGGGCTTATTCATTATGCATGGAAAAAGCATTGTGAAGATGAAAGTAAAAATGAATTAAATATATTTGAAAAAACATTTAATAAACTTGGGGCTTTAATCAGGGCGCTGCCATAGCGCGAAAGGCTGAAGAGCTGAAGGCTGAAGTATTAAAATAAGGGTACTCCAGAATTCAGAACTATTTATAGGAGGATAAAATGTTAGAATTCAGTAATGAATTTGAAAAATCGGCTTCGATTAAAGTTATTGGAGTTGGCGGCGGCGGCGGTAACGCGGTTAACAGGATGATTGACGCAAAAATGCAGGGTGTTGAATTCATTGCGGTCAATACTGATTTACAGGACTTGCGCGCTTCCCAGGCTAATGTCAAGATACATGTTGGCGAAAAGGTCACCCGCGGGTTGGGGGCAGGGTCAAGCCCCGAGCTCGGTGAAAAAGCTGCGATAGAAGACAAGACAAAAATATCCGAGGCAATTGAAGGTGCGGATATGCTTTTTATTACTGCAGGGATGGGCGGCGGAACAGGAACAGGCGCGGCCCCTGTTATAGCACAGCTTGCTAAAGAAAAAGGAATTTTAACAGTAGCAGTTGTCACAAAACCGTTTTATTTTGAAGGCAAAAAAAGAATTGTCCACGCAGACGAGGGATTGAAAAAATTGACCCAGTACGTTGATACTCTTATTACTATTCCTAACCAGAGGCTTCTCTCGGTCGTTGGAAAAAATATACCGATTATTGATGCCTTTAAAGTTGCCGATGATGTTTTGAGGAGCGCGGTACAGGGTATTTCAGATTTGATTACTGTTCCCGGATTGATAAATTTGGATTTTGCCGATGTCAGGACGATTATGTCGGGTATGGGTGATGCCCTGATGGGGACTGGCTCGGCGGCGGGTGAAGGACGGGCCTTGAAAGCGGCCCAGCAGGCCATTACCAACCCGCTTTTGGAAGACGCGACTATAAACGGCGCGAAGGGAATCCTTATTAATATAACAGGCGGCCCGGAAATGACTTTACACGAGGTCAGTGAAGCCGCTAATTTGATAAATGATTCGGCTGACGCGTCCGCGCATATAATTTTTGGGGCGGTAATTAATGAAGACTGCAGGGACGAAGTAAGAGTAACGGTCATTGCAACAGGTTTTGAAAGGCCTTCCCGGAAAAAAGGATTTGGAAAAGAACAGTATAATATTGACTATTTAAAAAACGCGGGGCACCAGGTTTTTGAAAAACGGGAAGGTTTAAAAGTTGAACCGGGTTTAGCAAACTTTTTGGAAGACAGCCTGGATATACCCACTTTTTTAAGAGACAAACGGTGATGGATAAACGTAGAGACAAGGCATTGCCTTGTCTCTACTAAATTTTACCCTGGTTTCTATATTTAGAGGCCGGGGTTTTTTGTTTGAAAAACAAAAAATGTGACAAGAATTTAATAAAATGTTATAATATTTTTGGCGGTAGCGGAGTATAATAAAATGTATAGAAAGGAGAATAAAATGGGATTAGTAATTGCAAAAATAATACTTAAAAATCCAAGAGAAAAAAGTCTTAAACCGGTGGAAGTTACCGCGCTTGCTGACACGGGATCAGTTCATCTTTGTATTCCCGACCATATAAGAATTCAGTTGAAATTGGAAGAAATAGATAAAAAAGAGGCCACATTAGCCGATGGAAGCAAGAAACTTGTTTCTTACGTCGGTCCTATTGAAATCAGATTTAAAAACCGGGTTGGTTTTGCAGGGGCGTTAGTAATGGGCGACCAGATACTTCTGGGTGCGATTCCCATGGAAGACATGGATCTGGTTATAATTCCTAACAAAAGAACTATCGATGTGAATCCCGACAGCCCCAACATTGCCACTTCAATCGCAAAATAAAATTTTAAAAGTTTACCCAAAAGCGCTTGCCAATCAGGAGTTACATCGCCTTGCCCAGAGGGTGTTGGAATAAGCTGTTTTTTAAAATCATTAATCATGTATAATATTATAATATGCTTAAAATAATCTCCGGCGGACAAACAGGGGCTGACAGGGCAGGACTGGATGTTGCCATAGCCCTGGGGCTGGAATATGGCGGGTCATTGCCGAAGGGCAGGATGACGGAAGACGGCCCGCTGGACTTGAAATATAAGTCCATGACTGAACTGGATATTGACAGCTATTCAATGCGGACAGAAAAAAACGTTAAAGACAGCGATGTGACATTGATATTTGTGGACGGACCCGCCGGTGAAGGCACTGTATTTACCATTGAACTGTGCAAAAAACTCAACAAACCATATCTTTTAATAAATTTTACTCATGATAAGGACTATATTAATATGATAACCGGGTGGATAAAGACAATTAAACCAGGAGTATTGAATATTGCCGGTTCGAGAGAAAGCGGTGCGCCCGGAATTTACGATAAAACATACAGGGTTCTTTATAAAGCGTTAAAAATGTTATAATAATGACGACATATTTGATGTTAAACGAAATAATCTCGACAAATCATCTTCTCCTATGAAATTGATTGAAATAGGCAAGGGCGGCTTTGACTTTGACCCTGAATTTTGAAGAAAAATAATGAGACGGCACGGCTTCTCAGGCCGGATGACGCGTTCAAATAAAGATATTTTAAAATTTCCCGTGTAATCCAAATCTCTGATATAATTTTCACAAATCATATGATCAGCAACAGAGAATTATTAAAGAGCGAAAAAGGACCTGAATACAGCCCGTATGGCAAAAATATCAAGGCCGCTCTGGCGTACCCGAATTTTTATCCGGTTGGAATGTCCAGCCTCGGTTTCCAGACAATTTATCACCTCCTGAATTCCTTCAATAACGTTTACTGTGAAAGAATATTTTTAAGCGAGGATGAAAAACAGTCTTCATTCGAAACAAAACAGTCTTTAAACAGTTTTAATTTTCTTTTCTTCTCATTATCATTTGAGGGTGATTATCCAAATACCGTGAAAATACTGGAAAAAGGGAATATCCCTGTTTTTGCCAGCGGGCGCGACGAAACACACCCTCTGGTTGCCGGCGGCGGGGTATGCGTTTTTTTAAACCCTGAGCCTGTCGCCGGATTTTTTGATTATTTTGTAATCGGCGAGGCGGAGGAAGTATTAAATAAGCTGATTGATATTTATGCAAAAAATTACCCTGACGGTTTTAAAACAAAAATGGACCGTGAATCATATTTGAAAGATATCTCAAAAATTGAAGGTGTTTATGTGCCCGAATTTTACGACTTTATTTATAACGATAAAAATGAGATAGCTTCCGTTGAAATACAAAACGGCGCGCCGTCTAAGATAAAAAGGCTTTTTATCAAAGACCTGGACAGCCTTCCGGTTTTGCCTCAAATAACCAGCCCTTTTTCCGAATTCAGGAATATGTTTCTTATCGAGATTGGAAGGGGATGTCCTTACCAGTGTAATTTCTGCGGGGCAACATCTGTCTATAAGCCCTATCGTTATAGAAGCTTGGAATCTATAAAAAAAATTGTCCTTGAACAGGGGAATATAGAATCGTTCGGATTAATAAGCCCCGCTGTGTCATGTTATCCTGAGATGGATGAACTATTTGATTTCTTTTCTTTAAAAAATTCCAGGATATCGTTTTCGTCATTGAGGATAGATAAAATTGATGATAAATTGGCCCATCTTCTGTCCCAGAACAATCAAAAGACAATAACATTGGCCCCTGAATGCGGTTCACAGAGGATGAGAAATATGGTCAATAAAAAAATAAAAGAGGGGGATATACTCCAGGCCGTAGAAAACCTGGCCGAAAATAAAATAAAAAATATTAAGTTGTATTTTATGATCGGACTTCCCGGGGAAACACAGGAGGACATATTTGCCATTTATGCCTTGACACAAAAAATCAGAGATGTTACAATAAAAATTTATAAAAATACGAAAAATCTGGTTAAAATAACAATTCATATTACTCCTTACGTGCCGAAACCTCATACTCCATGGCAAGATGTTTGTATGAGCAGTGAGGAGGATTTAAAATCGAAATTGCATTTTTTACAAAAGGCTATTTCCGGCTTAGGATCAATCAAACTGGAAACAGAAGATGTAAAAAGTGCGATTTTGCAGTCAATTTTTTCCCGCGGGGACAGAAGATTAGCCGGTTTTATAAAAGCGTTGTCCCGGACAGAAAATAAAAATTGGAAAATAACAGGTAAAAATATGAAATTTATATGGCAAAAATATTTATCGACAGAACATTACGGTAAAATTTTGCCATGGAAACTTATTAGTGAATAGTTGCCGGTGAATAGTCGATAGTAATATATTATTATGGCTAATAACTGTTCACTATTTACTAAATACTAAATTATGCCTCAGATATTCAAGAGAAGAATCGAAAATAGAAACCAGCACATGATATTTTTTACCAGTATGGTAATTCTTTTCCTTACTGGTTATTTTAAAAGTATTCCAAAATCATGGATAAATTATCTCGGGGACAGCAGGCTTTTCTGGTCGCAGATTAGCGGGATTCTCCATAGAATAGCGGCGTTTGCGTTTATCGCGTCTTCTCTTTACCATCTGAAATTTTTGTTTGTCAGTTCTGACGGCCGGTCCAATTTCAAAAACCTGATATTTACCAAACAGGATCTGGTTGATTTCTGGATACATCTTTTATCTTCACTGCATTTGACAAAGAAAAAACTTGTAAGAAAGCGTTTTTATTATAATGAAAAATGCGATTACTGGATTGTTTTCCAGGGTACTATAGCTTTTATTATTACAGGAACAATCCTCTGGCTGGAAGAATATTTCGGGAAATTTATTATCGATATTTCCTACATTATTCATAATAAGGAGGCGTTGTGGGGAGTTTATACCATTATCGTCTGGCATTTTTTCAACCTTCATCCCGAATTTTATCTTTACGCGCGTGAAGATGCGCAGCCATGCGGCCGCGACGAATGCGTGTTCTGCGGGATTTGTGATTTGTTAACACAGGACAAAGACAGCCTTAACGCATTCTTGAGCGGGGATAAACAGGTGGACAGCCTGACAAAAACATATACTCTGAATTTATGTATTGGTGATGTATTGACAAGAGCGAATAAATTAAAAGAAAAAGGCATTACTACCTGCAAAGAGGGTGCGGCCGCTTTAGCTTCTGATGCAACGGTTTGCCAGTATGGTTGTATAGGTTTAGGCGATTGTGTGGCGGTCTGCAGGACGCACGCCAGGTATTTTGACTCCAGCGGAAGGGGGATGATAAACAATTCGTTATGCACCGGGTGCGAGGAGTGTATAAGGGTATGCCCGCGAAACCTTATTATCATGTATCCCAAAGAAAAACGCGTACATATTCCGTGCCGTTCGCTGGACAAAGGTACAAAGGTCAGGGAGGTATGCGCTGTCGGATGTCTGGGGTGCGGGATTTGTGTTAAATTCTGTCCTGTCCAGGCAATTACCCTGGAAAATAACCTGGCAAGACTTGATTATGAGAAATGCATTGAGTGCGGTATTTGCGCCGCCAAGTGTCCTCACAAGACTATTGTAGATTTGGCAGGCCCGAGGGCGAAAGTTAAAATTGAAACAAGCGGATGCACCGGATGTTCGGAATGTGTGAAGGTATGCCCCGTGAAAGCCATCCAGCCCGACGCTGAAAACGCCGGTAAATTCAAAGTATTGGAAGATAAATGTATCGGGTGTAAGATTTGCATTGATAAATGCCCTCCAAAATGTATTAAAATAGTGAATAGTTGATAGTGAATAAAAAAAATAAAATATTTTATACACTATAAACTAACTACTATTCACTGTTAACTATTTTATGTCCACAAAAAAGCACCTGATTAAATCGACGACAATTATAAGCTTGAGTACAATCCTGAGCAGGATTTTTGGCTTTATACGCGATATGATTATCGCTAAATTCCTCGGGACAGGGCTGGTTGCGGATGCCTTTCTTGCAAGTTTCAGCATCCCGAATATGCTGAGGCACCTGATGGGGGAAGGAGTTTTGAGCGCGGGGCTTGTCCCTGTTTTTACCGAATCAATTGAAAAAAAGGGAAAACAAGATACAAATGCGTTAATGAACAGCGTTTTTTGGATGATTTTGCTTGTTTCAATTTTTATTACCCTCGCGGTGGTTTTTTTTACGCCCTTTCTCGTAAAATTGGTTGTCCCAGGTTTTATCTCTTCCCCCGAAAAATTAAATTTAACTATTAAGACAACAAGGTTTTTGATGCCTTATTTAATTTTTATCGGGCTTTCGTCTTGGATAATAGGGATTTTACATTCATACAAGCATTTTTTTATCCCTGCCATTTCGTCCGCCGTTTTTAATTTCGGGATTATTATTTCATCTTTGTTTTTAGGGATTTTTTTCCACAGGCCCCTGGAGGGGATAGTGGCAGGCGTGGTTTTAGGCGGTATTATGCAGGTTTTGGTTCAATGGCCTCTCCTTTTCCGGAGCGGATTCGAGATCCAGTTTATATTCTGGCACCCGTCAATAAAAAGAATTATAAAGATGGTCGGGCCGGCTGTTTTCGCGCTGGCAGTTACTGAAATCAATATTGCCGTCACAAGGATTTTTGCCTCGTCGGCGTCTTTAGCGGGAGAGGGGGCGATTTCCATTTTATATTACGCAAGCAGGCTGATCCAGCTCCCGATGGGAATTTTTACAGCGGCTATTTCAACAGCCATTTTGCCGACACTTTCAAGCCAGTTTATTGAAGGGGATATTGAAAAAGTAAAACTTACTGTTTTTTACGCGTTCCGGTTCGCGTTATTTATTGTAATCCCGGCCGCAACAGGGCTTATTGTTTTACGTGTTCCTATTATCCGGCTTTTATTTGAAAGAGGGGCCTTTGGCCCGGCTGCCACACAGCAGACTGCTTCGGCGCTTTTGTTTTACAGTGCTGGAATATTAGGTTATGCAGGAGTGAAAATAATCACTCCTGTTTTTTATTCACTGGGGGATACTTTCACGCCTGCAAAAATAGCGTTAACAATGCTTGGGACAAGCGTTTTGTTGGATTTTATTTTAGTCCGGATGATGAAATTCCCGGGCCTGGCACTCAGCGTGTCGATTTCAAATTTTATTCAGCTTGCGCTTTTAATTATCTTTTTAAAAAAGAAAATCGGGGCCATGGGGTTTAAAAATATTTTATTGCCATTAAGCAAAGTAATAATAATTTCTTCAATAATGGGAATAAGTTGCTTTTGGTTATTTAATTTTATAGAGAAATTTATTGTTTTGGATTTAGCAAGCCAGATTTTTGAAGTGGGGATATGTATATCTTCCGGAGCAATAATATTCTTATTTTTAAGCTATATTTTTAAACTGAAAGAAATGGAGATTCTTAAAGAAATAATTGGCAAAAGAGGTTAAAAAATGTTATAATATTATGAATGATAATAGATAAGCAAAAAGCAGCTACGTTTTTATTATGGATAGAAGTATTAATGCTTCCAGGCTGCAAATGCGGCTCTTCTTCCGATTCAGATATTTCCAATTTCCAGGCTAATTTTTTCCCGGCTAATAATCCAGGCAGTGGTTCCATTTATTTAAGTGAATTAAAAAGTGAAAGGGGAAGTCTTACTTTAGGGGTTAATGCTAAAGATGTCGGGGAGATAAATACCGTTTATTTTGATTTAGTGTATAATCCTTCTGTAATAAATTACTCAGGCAGTGAAGAGGGGGATTTTTTTAAATCAGGCGGGCAGTCTACCTCTGGTTTCCAGGTTTCGTTACAAAATAAAACAGAGGGACGGATTTATGTCGCCATAAATGTGTTAAATAACTCCCCCGTAAAAGGAAGCG
This sequence comes from bacterium, assembly GCA_040754625.1. Lineage (NCBI taxonomy): Bacteria > bacterium. Next base: position 34,008 of record JBFMCF010000090.1, read on the forward strand.
GATTAATTGGAAAAATAACATTTATTCCAATTGCGGAAGAAAACTTCGCTGTAATTTTTGAGAATAATAAATTATTGAGATATAACTCGTCTTCCCTGGAATCTTTTGAGATAACAGGTGACTGGTTTGGGGGGGGGATTATAAGTAAAAGGATATAGCCGATATTATGTCTATGAAAAAGATATTGATATTATTTTTTTATGTTATTTCTGCAGGATTATTTTTTATTTCTTTTGCCGGCGCGGATAATTCGGCTGTTTCTGATTCTTTTCCATGGCAGGAATTTAAAAAAAATTATGGAGAAAACTGGAATGTCAAGTGGAATAAGAAAACAGGAACACCCCATCGTGTTTTTGGCAATAAAAAGCCGGTCACCGGGAAAGACGGTGTTTTAAAAAGAACAGAAGGACAAAAAAATTTTTCTGAAAGCGAGTTTGAAAGTGTTTCAAGGGCATTTATTGAGCAAAATCAAGGGCTTTTTAAAATAGACAATTCAGATTTAAAATTGCAGCGAAGCAGAAAACACGGTCCAATTTTTTATGTAACATTTAAACAGTTATTTCAAAATGTTCCTGTCTACAACAGCCGGGTTGATTTCCAGTTTGATAAAGACGGTAACCTTTTATTATTTGGTGCAGACGTTTTTCCGGATATAAATATTCCGGTTTTGCAAAAAATTGATGAAAATAATGCCGTTAAGATTATAAAGGACGATATTAATTTTAACCCGGAAAAAGATAAAATTTCCGTTCCCGAGCTTTTGATATACCCCGAAGAGATAAAGGAAGGTTTCAAGTATTATCTTGTGTGGAAATTGGAAGTAACCGTAAAAAGACCGGCGGGCAACTGGGTATATTTTATTGACGCCGAAAATGCTGGTATTAAGATGAAATATAATGATATTAACAATGATATTAGCGGCAAAATAACAGGATATATTTTGCCTTTTTATTCCGGCGATTCGCCTCAGGAGGTTTCTTTCCCTTACGAAAGTGTATTCGCCGGATCTTATAGTGCCATTTCAAATAAAGACGGAAATTATTCAGTCCCGACTCCCTTTGGGATTTACCTTCTAACATCGGGTTTGTCAGGGAAATATTTGAACGTGACCAATGAAGATGGAAATAACTCGCTGTTTTATAAAACACTGAATGATAGTGAATCCCAGAATATAATATGGAACACCGGCCTTACGTCAGGCTACTATGAGGAAATGAATGTTTATTATCATTCTATGAAAATGCATGATTATATAAAAAGTATCGACCCTGAATTTACCGGTATGGATTATTGCGTGCCGGCTGTGGTCCGAATTACAGACTATTATAGAGATAATGCGTATTGGAGTAATACGGAAGGCATGGGGTTTGGCGCGGGCACATCAGGTTATTCCAAAAGCTGGGCATTGTTTGCAGATGTTATTTATCATGAGTATACACATGGAGTTACAGATAGGCTTTATATGCAGGAAGGAGGGTCTCTTGATTATATAGACGGCACGGAATCAGGGGCTATGGATGAGGGTTTTTCAGATTACTGGGCCTGCACTCTCACAGATGAGTCTTTGATTGGAGAAGGTCTCTTACATTCGAGACCCTATATAAGGAATATTGATAATAATTTTGTCTCTCCTGAGGATTTTTCTGATGAAGTCCATGCAGACGGCCGTATTATCGCGGGGGCCATGTGGAGAATGAGAAAATATCTCGGCAGGGACACGGCGGACCGTTTATTCCATTTTGCCCGCTACGGTCTCCCGACTACATTTGCGGACTTTTTTTTGGAGGTTTTAATGAAAGATGATGACAATAACAATTTAAGGGACGGGACCCCGAATTCCTCAAATATTTACACGGCTTTTGGAAATTCCGGTATTTCCGGATTGCAGATAGAGGCAGTTTCTATAGATGATAATGACGGGGGAAACGGCAACGGCAGGGTGAATCCCGGGGAAAAGATAAGTATCATAGTAACGTTAGAAAATAAAATGTTTGAAGACGCTGAAGATATCCGGGCCGTTTTATCCACGGGGGATATTTTCACGGATATTATATCGGATCAAGCCTTTTTCGGAAATATAAACGAAGGATTGAAGGCTGACGGATTGTTTACGGTTTTAGTAAATAAATCCACGCCCATTGATTATTTAATTTCTTTTAATCTGAAAATCACCGATAAAAAAGGATATACTTTTGAACTGCCTTTTGACATAAATATTACTGATGTTATTGAAAAAAAGTGGAAGGTTGAAACTATTACAGGTATTTCTAATCTGCCGGATTATGCGGGCAGCCGCGTGTTAGAGAGGGATAAAGACGGGAATTTTCATCTATTGTATGGATACAGCTCTTTGAATTATGCCTTTTATGATAATAATAAATGGGTAACGTATCTTTTAGACAGCAGTAAGCTGTATTCTTACAATTATTCATTATGTTTAGCCGGTAATATCCCGCACATAGTCCATAATTTTGCGGATTACACCGGGAGTTATTTAAAATATAAAAAATTGGCCAACGGACAATGGGAAACAGAAATCATAGATTCAAACTATTATTCACGATACAGCTATCCATCTTTGATTCTTGACAGCAGTTATAATCCCCACATAAGCTATTCCATTAACAGCAATATTTTTTACAATTATCGCGACAGTGATGGAAATTGGAAAACAGAGGAAGTTGATACTGTCCATTGCGGTTCTAATAACTCGCTTGGGATCGGGAAAAATAATCTAATTCAAATCGGTTATTATGATTTCTGCTGCGGGGGATTGAGATATGCCAAACGGGCATCCGGCTGGGAAAATGGTTTTTTAGACATTTCAGTTGATATTGGCAAATATACCTGTTTAAGAATCGGGACAGATGGATACCCTCACATTACTTACTATGACAATGATAAAGGAAATTTAAAATACATGTATTGGGATGGTTATTCATGGGAAACAAAAATAGTTGATTTTGACGGTGATGCCGGGTTATATCCTTCAATGGCCGTAGATTGGAAAAACAGGCCGCATATCGCATATTATGATAAAACAAATGGCGCCTTAAAATATGCTTATTACAACGGAGAATTTTGGGAGATAACTGTAATAGATGATTCTGATGACGCGGGATATTATCCTGCTATGGTTATTGACGAAAATAGGTTGCCGCATGTTGCTTATTATTCAAAAAGTACAGATGGGAATATTTATTTAAAATTTGCATCCAGCCGTTTAATGGCCTCTCCTGTTTATTTAAATCCGGAAAATAATACTTTTACCGGCTTGGATGTTACGCTCCAGTGGGAGGTAAACAATATAAATGAGGGGGATACGATAAGTTATGATGTTTATTTTGATACGTCCGGGGCCGGTACAAAAATAGCGGAAAATATTTCTGATTCTTCTTACACTTTAAATAATTTGGAATACCGCAAAACTTACTATTGGAGGATTATTTACCGGGACAAAAATAAATTTGAATCCAGGGGGCCTGTTTATAGATTTAAAACAACAATGGCGGGAGATATAGATAAAAACGGGATTGTCGATGGTGATGATTTGGTTCCATTTGCAAATTCTTTTGGTTCGACTAAAGATTTTAGTATGTATAAGTCGATAAGTGATATTGATCTGAATGGCCGCATAGATGGCGCAGATTTGATGTTTATAGGAATGAATTTCGGGAAAAGTTATTAAATTTATTTATGAAAACAAGAGAGATTACTATAAATAAGGTAAAAATTGGCGGATTAAATCCATTGGTCCTTGTTGCGGGGCCCTGTGTGATTGAATCGGAAAGGATTTTTTTCCTTTGTGCGGAAAAATTAGTTGGGATAGTTGAGAGACTGAAAATCCCTTTTATTTTCAAGGCATCTTACGACAAGGCAAACCGGTCATCCATTGATTCATACCGGGGGCCGGGATTTAAAAAGGGCCTTGAGTTCCTGGACAGGTTGAAAAAAAAATTTAAAATTCCTGTTACGTCTGATATTCACTGCAGAAATGAAATTAAAGAGGCATCGGAAGTATTGGATTTACTTCAGATACCGGCATTACTTTCCCGCCAGACAGATTTTATTGTGGAATCCGCAAAGACAATGAGGCCTGTAAATATAAAAAAGGGGCAGTTCTTATCTCCCTGGGAGATGAAAAATATTGTTTCAAAAGTTGAAAGCACGGGGAACAGAAATATAATATTAACTGAGAGGGGCTCATCTTTCGGCTATAATAATCTTGTGGCGGATATGCGTTCATTGCCTTACTTAAGGCAATTGGGATATCCTGTAATTTTCGATGCTACACACAGTGTCCAGCTCCCGGGAGGTTTAGGTAAATCTTCCTCCGGGCAGAGGGAATTTGTGCCGTATCTTGCTAAATCTTCAGTGGGCTGCGGATGTGACGGAATTTTTATGGAAGTCCACATAAGTCCTGATAAAGCTTTGTGTGACGGGCCGAATATGCTTGCAATAAAGGATTTGCCTGTTTTGCTTGAAGAGTTAATGGCAATTGATGAATTAAAGAGAAAAAGATTTTCAAGATAGGAAAGCGCTGGAGGCTTAAATTCACAGGTTTTTAGAGGTTAATATCAATGAGCAGGCAAAGTTTAATGTTTTTTATCATTATTATGACTTTTACCCTTTTAATTTCTTCGTGCGGAAAAGATGAAAAAATTTCTTCCCCCGAAAATAATCAAAAAGGGCCTCAATTGGTAATTGATAAGTTCTCTATTACCGCGACAAACGCGGGTAAAATGGAATGGATTTTTTATGCGAAGAAAGCGGTAGTGTTTGAAGACAAAAATTTAATTACAGCTTCTGAAATAAATATAGATTTTTTCTTTGATAAAAAAGGGAAAGAGATAATATCTCATTTAGTTTCTGAAAACGGAAATGTTGATACAAAAACCAATGATATGGAGGCAGAGGGAAATGTCGTTTTGACAACTGAAAGCGGGAATAAATTAAATACCTCGAAATTGAAATGGATTTCCAATGACCGGAAGTTTTTTACTGATAAGGAAGTCAGGGTCGAAAAAAAAGACAGTATTGTTACAGGCCTGGGCATGGAGGCGGACCCCAATCTGGAAAATGTCAGAATCCTGAAAGACGTTAAAGTCGAGGCGAAGGAATAGGAAAATGCAAAATGCAAAATGCAAAATGCAAATATTAAATTTTCTGCTTATTTTTTTTCTTTTATCTTTTTCAATTAAGGCAGAAAGTGTTGACAATAATGGCAGTAAAGGTACGATAAATATAAAATCGGACAGGGTTGAATATACCAGCAAAGATGAGGAGGAAGTTGCTGTATTTACCGGTTCGGTTGAATTTAAAAAAGGGGAATTAACTGTTTATTCTGATAAAATGCAGATGTATTCGCAGGGCAAAAAAGCCATAGGCGAGGATAATGTTAAGATAGTTATTGACACAGAAAAAGAGAATAGAGTTATGACGGGCGGTTATTTTGAATATCATCGTGATAATGAATATGCTGTCCTTAAAAAAAATTCGAAAATGATAATAATTAATAAAAAACAGGAATCCGGTAAAGATAACGGGAGTAAAGATGTTAAAAAGTCAAAAGACTTTAAAGAATTGGTTGTTACAAGCGAAATTATGGAGATGTTTTCGAAGGATGGTTATTCCAGGGCAAAAGGTGCTGTTATTATAGAAGAAGGCGATCGTAAGGCATATTGTGAAGAAGCTGTATATTATGAAAAAGAGGATAAAGTTGTAATGACAGGGTCTCCGAGGATTGAACAAAAAGAAAATAAATTCCAGGGTGAAAAAATGACATTATTTTTGAAGGAAGACAGGCTGATAATTGAAGGAAAGGTTGAAGGAACGGTTTTGGAAGAAGGAGATAAAGTTGATAAAGAACCTGAAAGCCCGTAATCTGGCGAAATCATACGGGAAAAGAAAAGTAGTTAAAAATGTGAATGTAGAAATTAATGACGGTGAAATAGTAGGCCTTCTCGGCCCGAATGGGGCAGGCAAGACTACTACATTTTACATGACGCTTGGTTTGATAAAACCGGAAGCGGGAAATATATTCCTGAACGATGAAGATATTACTCATTTGCCGACTTATAAAAGAGCGAGGAGAGGCATTAATTATTTACCTCAGGAACCTTCTATTTTCAGAAATTTAACAGTGGAAGAAAATATCAGGGCTATTTTGGAATTTAATGAACCAGGGGAGAAAAGAATTAAAGAGAGGCTTGAATTACTGCTTTGTGAATTTAGTTTAGGGCATTTAAAAAATAATTACGGTTATGCCCTTTCCGGAGGGGAGAGAAGAAGAGTGGAAATAGCAAGGTCATTAGCCTGTAATCCTTCTTTTGTCCTTTTAGATGAACCTTTCTCCGGTATTGACCCCATCGCTGTTTTGGATATCCAGAAATTAATTGCCAAATTAAGGGAAAGGGGGATTGGAATTTTGATCACCGATCATAATGTCAGGGAAACATTGGCTATTACGGACCGGGCATATATTATTGCCGAGGGTGAAATTTTGGTATCAGGGACCGCGCAGGATTTACTTAATAATGAGCAGGCCAGGAAAATTTATTTAGGCGAGAGTTTCAAGATGTAATTTTAACTTATAACTTATGAAAACGGGACTTTATCAGACTATCTCACAAAAATTAGTATTAACGCCAAGGTTACAGCAGGCGATAAGTTTACTGCAAATGTCGAACATGGAACTGCTTCTTTATATCAGGCAGGAAATGGTATTGAATCCCTTTTTGGAAGAAATAACATCTGAAGAAAACGGTGAGGAAGAAAAGAATTCGCAGAATAGTGAAATTTTGGAACAAGACGAAGACGAAAATGAAGATGAAAAACATGATGAAAATCTTAAAATAGAAGACTGGCAGGAATTATTTGAAGAAAATAATACATCACATGAAGAAAAAGATAAAAATAATTTTCCGGAAAAACCTATAGAAGCCAAGACCACTTTGTTCCAACATCTTATGTGGCAATTATATATGAGTAAATTGACATTGGATGAACGTTCGCTTGGCGAGATTATTATCGGTGAAATTGATGAAAAAGGATATTTAAGAATTTCCCTGGAAGAATTGGCGGAAACATCAGGTGTGACCGTTAATGAAGCAGAAAGAATTTTAAAAGTTATCCAGACTTTTGAACCCGCGGGTGTGGGAGCCAGGAATTTAAAGGAATGTTTATTATTGCAGTTAGGAGATAAATCAGAAAAAGAAAAGCTTGCAAGAATAATATTGGAAAATTACCTGGAAGAAATTGAGAATAAAAATTATGATAAAATAGTCCATCATCTGAATAGAGGCATGGAAGAAATTAAAGCATCTGCTGATTTAATTTCCACCTTAAATCCATACCCGGGCAGTATGCTGGAAGAGATAAATAATTTTTATATTGTTCCCGATGTTATTGTGGACAAAGTTGAAGATGAGTATGTAGTTATTATAAATGATGACCGGCTGCCGAATTTAGGTTTAAATAAATATTATTTGAACCTGATGAAAAATAAAGAAAAAACATCTTATGATGTTTCAGAATTTTTGTCCAAAAAATTTCAATCGGCTAATTGGCTGCTGCATTGCATAGAGCAGAGGCGGCTGACTCTATACCGGATTACAAAAGCAATAGTTAAAAAACAGCACGATTTCTTTGAAAATGGATTTGAGTATCTTTGTCCTTTAAATTTAAAGCAGATTGCAGACATAGTTAGCCTGCATGAATCTACCGTAAGCCGGACAGTCAACAATAAATATGTCCAGACACCCAGGGGAATATTTGAACTGAAATTTTTCTTTTTAAAAGGTTATAATACGGCAAACAATGAATTGGTTTCAACTTTAATGGTTAAAGAGTCGGTCAGGGACATTATAAAAAATGAAATTACACCTTTAAGCGATGAAGAAATAGCGTTTATGTTAAAACAAAAGGGGATTAATATCGCGAGGAGAACCGTAAGTAAATACAGAGATGAATTGAAAATTCCCACTTTAAATAAAAGAAAAATCAAGTCACGAAGTGACCACTTTATGGAAAGGAGACACTAATGGAAATACGAATTACAGGCAGGCATGTCCAGGTGACAAACGCAATGAAAGATTATGTTGAAAAAAAATTGTCTCATCTCGAAAAATATTTTAATCATATTATTGAAGCCCATGTGATTATGGATATCGAAAAGAAGAACAGACATAGAATAGAGGTTGTCCTGCACACAAATATAGGGAAGATTTTCGGTGAAGAAGAGACAGAAGATATGTATGCATCTATTGATAAAGTGCTTGAAAAAATGGAAGTCCAGCTGAAACGTCAGAAGGAAAAGATACAGAAACATAAACTAAAAAAAGATATAAAACAGGCAGAATTGTAAATGTGTTAAAAAAACATTGGAGGGTAATTTAATGAAATTGATGGATTTTCTTGACAAGAGGGCAATTATTCCGGTTTTGGAGAAAAGGAATAAAGAAGAAGTTGTAAGGGAAATGGTGGATAAATTAGTAGCGTTGGGCGAGATTAAAGACAGCGAGGAAACAGTAAGAATTTTACTAGAGAGAGAAAAACTCGGCAGTACGGGAATCGGCGAGGGAGTGGCAATACCCCATGGCAAATCAAAGGATGTTAAGAAAATCGCGGCTGTTTTTGCCAAGGCCAAAGAAGGGGTTGACTTTGAAGCCTTAGACGGCGAGCCTGTGTATTTATTTTTTCTTTTGGTTGCCCCTGAGAGTTCTACCAGTGAACATATTAAGGCTTTAGCGAGGATTTCCAGGCTGTTAAAGGATTCTAATTTCAGGAAAAAATTGAAGATGAAACAAAGTGCTGAAGAAATTCTGTCTGCCATATCAGAAGAAGATAAAAGACAGCCATAGCACCAGTGGCAAACAAAAGAAGAATTTGATTTTTAAAAGGAATTTAATGCAAAAATTCAAATTTGTTATTATTACAGGATTATCCGGTGCAGGTAAGACCCAGGTGGTCCATATTTTTGAAGATTTGGGTTTTTTCTGCATAGATAATTTGCTCCCGGCACTTATCCCTGAATTTATACAGATATGCGAAAAATCGAAGGACAAATTGCGAAGAGTAGCTATTGTGGTTGATATCCGGGGAAGAAAATTTTTTGGCGGATTACAGGATATCCTTTACAGATTAGATGATATAGGTTTCAAATATGAAATACTTTTTCTTGAGGCGTCCGACAGGGTTATTTTAAAAAGATTCAAGGAGACAAGGAGAGAACATCCGTTAGGGGGAAACCGGCCTATTGAAGAAAATATAAGGCTTGAGAGGTCTTACCTGGAACGAATCAGGGGAAAAGCAAAGAAGGTTATTGATACTTCAAATTTGAGTCTTAAAGAGTTTAAAGAAGAAATCATAAATGTATTTCTAAAAGAAGAAAAACCAAATAAAATTAATTTTAATATAACGGCTTTTGGTTATAAATATGGTTTACCGCAGGACGCGGATTTGATTTTTGATGTCCGTTTTTTGCCTAATCCGTTTTATATCGCAAACCTAAGGGCCTATTCGGGTGAGAGCCGGAGGGTCCGGAATTTCATTCTGAAATCAAAAAAAACAAGAAAATTTTTGAAAAGTTTATTTTCGTTTATTAATCAAATGACTTCATTTTATTTGACAGAAGACAGGATACATGTAGATATAGGTATCGGATGCACGGGAGGAAAACACAGGTCAGTTGTTGTAAGCAGCGAATTAAAAAAATATCTGGTCAGGCAAAAACATAAGGTAAATACCGTGTATCGTGACATAAATAAGGAATAACACTGTATGCGGCTAATCAGGCAAGACCTATCAAGTCGGTCATGACATTAAAGAATAGGTCGTAGAAAGGGCGGACGGGGGTGAAAAGGTTAAAATGGCTATACCCGGGGATGGGCATAAAACGGTGGTTTTCTCTTTTAGCTGTGGGTATTTTTTTTATTGGAGTAAGTCTGTCCAATCCGTTTCGCAGGATGACTGTTTTTCTGTTTCCTGAAGACTCATATTTTTTTACAAAAAGGAATTTATTATTCCTGGGACTTGGAATTTTATTGGTTATTCTTGGCATCCGGAAGCTTATTAAATCCTTAACAAGTATATTGCTTCCGCAGAGAGAAGATACCCTGGTGGATATTGTTTTTGAAAATAGACAGCTTAAAAAAGGGCCAAGAATTGTGGCAATTGGCGGCGGGACGGGGCTACCTGTTTTACTCAGGGGAATAAAGGAATATACAAGCAATATCAGCGCGATAGTTACTGTGGCGGATGACGGCGGGAGTTCGGGAGAGCTTAGAAAAGGAATGAAAATTCTGCCTCCGGGCGATATCCGGAATTGCCTGGTTTCTCTCGCCGATTCGGCCCCCCTGATGGGAAATTTATTCCAGTATAGATTCGGCAGAGAAACAGGTCTTGACGGGCACAGCTTCGGGAATATTTTTATTGCAGCCATGTCCGAGGTCGTGGGTGATTTTGGCGAGGCGGTTAAAGAGTCAAGCAAGGTCCTGGCCATCAGGGGGAATGTGATTCCGGTCACCCTGAATGATGTCCAGATAGGCGCTTTTATGAAAGACGGAAGGGAAGTCATCGGAGAAAGCAAAATAACAAAAAGCGAAGGAGGCATTAAAAGTATTTTTACAAAACCTGAAAAAATTTATCCCACGGAAGATGCCTTAAAAGCCATTGAAGAAGCCGAAGCAATTATTATGGGGCCCGGAAGTTTATACACAAGTATTATCCCGAATCTTCTTGTTAAAGATATTCCGGAGGTGATTGAGAAATCAGACGCGGTAAAGATTTATATTTGCAATATAATGACGCAGCCTAATGAAACAGACGGGTATACGGTTTCCGATCATTTGCAGGCAATCATGGATCATGTCCCAGGCCGTTTAATTGATTATGTTATTGTAAATAACGGGGAAATAGGAGAGGAATTTTTGCAAAGTTACAAGGCGGAAAAATCTTACCCTGTAAAATTGGACAGAAAGAAGACAGAAAAAATGGGAATAAAAATAATAGAAGACGATTTATTGGCCATAGAAAAGGGGGCATCAATTGCAGGAGATTTAATAAGGCATGATCCAAATAAAATAGCATATTTGATTCTTCGCCTTATAATGGGCACAAAATATATTCATAAAACATAATAAATACCGCCATGGAACAAGAAAAGGAATTTGAAATAAAAAATAAATTAGGATTACATGCAAGGCCTGCCTCGCTTCTGGTCAAGATGATCAAACAGCACAGGTCACAGGTTTTTATTGAAAAAAACGGCGAGGTTATTGACGGCAGGAGTATTCTCAGCCTCCTTGCCCTGGCCGGGGAACCGGGAAGCGCGTTAAAATTTAAAATAAGCGGCGAGGACGCGCCTGAATTGATGAGGAAGATAGAAGTATTTTTTAAAAATAGATTTAATGAGGAGTAACTCGATGGAGAATAATTTTAAAGGTATTCCTGCCTCTCCCGGGATAATTTCAGGGCGGGCGTTTATTATAGATAAAGATAATTTTGTTATAGAAAAGAAAAAGGTCAGCCAGGGCCAGGTTAAAAATGAACTTTTACGTTTAGAAAAGGCCATTGTCGCCACTAAAAAAGAAATTTTTGAGTTAAAAGAACGGTTAACAAAAGAATTAAGTGAATCAGAAGCAAGGATTTTTGATGCGCACCTTTTAATTTTGGAAGACCCGGTTTTTACCAAAGATATAGTTGATAAGGTGGAAAAAGAAAAATTATCGGTTGAATATGCGCTTTCGGAAAGTTTAAAAAAGACCGCCTCGGTTTTTGAAAAGATCAATGATATATATTTAAAAGAACGAAGTGCTGACTTAAAAGATGTGGGAAGAAGATTGATTTACAATCTCCTGGGATATAACAAAAGATCTATTTCACAACTTAAACAAAAGGTTATAATTATCGCGCATGATATTTCCCCGTCTGATACCGCTTCGATGAAAAAGGACAAGGTCATTGGTTTTGCAACGGATATCGGGGGCGAGACATCGCATACCGCTATTATCGCGCGATCGTTAGCAATCCCCGCGGTAGTGGGTTTAAGAAATATAAGCAATAATGTTAAAACGGGAGACACTGTCCTTATTGACGGGAACCAGGGGGTTGTTATTATTAACCCTTCGGAAAAAACATTAAAAGCCTACCAGGCCATAAAAAGAAGATTCAATGTTTTTGAAAAGGAATTAAAAAAAGTCACGAAACTCCCGGCTGAAACCCAGGACGGCCATAGCGTGGAACTCGTGGGTAATATTGAATCCCCCGAAGAAGTAGACGCGGTTCTTGAACATGGCGGCGAGGGAATAGGGCTTTTCCGCACAGAATTTCTTTATTTAAACCGTAACAGCCTGCCGACCGAAGAAGAGCAGTTTCAGGTATATAAAAAAGCGGTGAAAAAGGTGGGTTCCAAGCCTGTAATTATACGCACACTTGATATAGGGGGGGACAAGTTTGTTTCTTATATGGATATTTCCCCCGAGGTCAACCCGTTTTTGGGACTGCGTGCCATCCGTCTTTGCCTTGAACATCCTGAAATTTTTAAAGTGCAGCTTAGGGCAATTTTAAGGGCAAGCGCCTTTGGCCAGATTAAAATTATGTTTCCAATGATTTCAGGCTTGTCCCAGCTCAAAGAGGCAAAACGTATTTTAAACGAAGTAAAAGAAGGCTTGGATAAAGATAAAATCGCTTATGATAAAGATATGGAAATAGGGGTAATGGTGGAAACTCCCTCTGCCGCGGTTATCGCGGACATCCTGGCAAAAGAAGTCGATTTTTTCAGTATCGGGACAAATGATTTAATTCAATACACGTTGGCAGTGGAGAGAACCAATGAGAAAATCGCTTATCTTTACGAACCTCTCCATCCCGCGATAATCAGATTATTAAAAAACATTATTGACGCGGGGCATAAAGAAGGTATATGGGTGGGCTTATGCGGGGAAATGGCCAGTATCCCTTTATTTGTTATTATTCTTCTGGGTATGGGGCTGGATGAGTTCAGCACGAACATCGTTTCACTTCCGCTTGTAAAAAAGATTATACGTTTAACCACTTATCATGACACAAAGATTTTGGCGGACAAAATAATGGGACTATCTTCATCAGTGGAAATCCGCAAATATTTGCAGGAAAATTTGACCAGTGTAATAAGAGAGGAATTAGTCATAAGAGAGGAGAGAAAATGATATTGAGATATGTGAAAAAATATATTGATGGGGACGAATACAAAAATATAGATTTAAGTTTTAAAAGAAGGAAAAAATGAAGTATAAAAGAGCCAAATCTAAACAAGATATTTCTCTTTGGCTGGACAAATTAATTGATAATATTACAAACGCTTTTCCCAGGAAAGACATTTCTAAAGAAAATTTAAAGGAAATCGTAAAGGACGCTTTAAGCACAAAACGTTTAATCAATGATTTAGCCGAGTTATATCGTTTGGAACCGGATTATGTTATTGAGGCTTTGCAAAAGTTAGGATTAAATTTTTCAATTCCAGTGTCTTCCGCAAGGTATATTGATGAACAAAAGGTAACTTGGATTGCGGCTCCCAAAGGAATATACAAAATGAAGGGTTTATCCATTACTGCGTCTTTGCCAGCATTTATTGAACCTTTCGATGTTGATAATGGTGTATTTTCCCTGCTTGAATCAGAATGGAAAAATTTGATAGATAAGATTAAAGGCGGAGATTCATTCCTTTCTTACTATCGAACCGGGATCCTTGCATATTTGGATTATTATTTTACAAATATCTCGCCAAAGATTCATACATTTATTGAAAAATATTTCAAGAACTCAAGTCTAAAATATATTATAACAGTGGGAATAGGGGCAAATGAGCAATTTCTTCATTTCCCACAAAGCTGGTATCAATATCAAAATAAGAAACTCCAATGGTTTATTTGTGACAATCCCAAGGATTTATCCAAATTGCCCTTAGATTGTAATGTGAAAAACACACTTTTTATTGAATATTCACGAAGCGGGAAAACACAAGAAATTGTCAAATTCGACGAATTTTTGATTTCCGAAGTCGTTCGTATTATATTTGCAAATTCAGGACCTTTATTTGCTTTATCGAAACAGCATAAAGAGGGGTGCCTGAACCTCGATTTCCCGGAGAAGGTTCCGGGACGTTTTGGGAAAAATATGACACCCTTATTGCTTGTCCCTTTTGATCTTTTGGGTCTTCCGGTAAAAGAATATTGGAATGAAATAGCTTACTGTATAAATTCATGGGATTTGAGTGATCCCTCAAGTCCTCCCGCCGCGGTGGCAAGATATATTCGAGCAGCTCAACTAAACAATAAAGTTAATCATATTTATTTAGGCTGTAATGATGATATGTTGCTGCATTCCTGTGATGAAATGGTTCAATTTTGGAATGAAGGTGTAAATAAGGACGGGAATGATATATCTATGTCGCGGTATTTCGGTCTTCCCAGGGATTCGCATCTTAATATTGAAGGTATTTTGTCGAATCGTGATACCAAAATAGGGATTTTTCTCTTGAGAAAAAAAGGGGATGTTCAATTCCAGCATCCATTAAGAAATAAATCGCCCAAACCGGTAAATCCTGAACATAATGGATTAAACATTGCAGATGTGGATTATGCTCTCGCATTGGCAAATGCAGACCATTTTGGAAAACTTATGCCGACTATTAAAATTGAAGTTGAAGAAGTTAATCTTTTAACTTCGGCTGTATTGAGTCAGTTATGGGCTGATATTACTTACTCTTATTCGTTATTGATTGGAGTCAATCCCGGTTCAAATCCCGAAGTCAGGTTAGTACGCGATCGTTCTGAAATATTGCTTGCTGAATTTGCAAAATCAAAAAAATAATTTATAGCTTATTTCTTTATTATTTTTGCGTGCATTAAATTTAATCATTAAAGAAGCTCTCTCTCCGCTAAAAATTATCAAATTTCTGGAAATGAATTAGTAAAAGTTGCCTTTTAGTCTCACCGTTATAAAAATCTTGACATCGACGGGATAAAGTTGTAAAATTAGGTCAACAAATACAAAAAAGGAGGGTATAGAACTATGATGGGGCATAGAGCCATGATAGATAATGAAGGCTTTAAGAATTTTGGAGAATTTTTAAAGACATTCAGGAAAAAGAATAGAATAACGCTCAGGGAATTTTGTATCAAGGCTTCGGCTGATCCGGGGAACATGAGTAAAATTGAGCGCGGTGCGATGGTGCCGCCTCAGGATCAGGATATTCTCAAACGCTATGCTTACGCACTGGGGCTGAAAGAAAGGTCTGATAACTGGTATACATTTTTTGACCTTGCCGCGGCAAGCAGGGGGATGATACCAAAAGATATTATGTCGGATAAAGAGGTTGTTAAAATACTTCCGGCATTTTTCAGGACTTTAAGGGGCCAGAAGCCTACGCCGAAAGAAATGAAAAAGATTGCTGAGAAAATCAGGAAAAGTTGAGAGGAAATGTGAAAACAAGTTCTTTTAAAGCGCCATTTATATCTATTGATGAGATTTGGGTGAAAGCTGATAAATTTCGAGAGGAATTTTGGGATAAAGATTGTCCTGTTGATATATTCGCTATTGTAGAATTTGATCTGGATTTAAGTATTCTCCCCATCTCCGGTTTGAAAACAGACGTTGACGCGGATGCTTTACTGCTCGGTGATTTAAAAACAATTGCGGTTGATAATGAGGAATACCTTAGAGAATCATATCAAAATCGGCTTAGATTTTCCTTCGCCCATGAAATCGGTCATCTTGTCCTTCATAAAAATATTTTTTCAAAAATTAAATATTCCAGCCTTGAAGAGTATATTCAATATTTTTCGGGCCTTCCGGAAGACCAATACAGCTGGATTGAATATCACGCGAATGAATTCGCAGGCAGATTACTTGTGCCAAAAGAAAAATTAATAAAAAGTTTAAACAGAACCATAAAAAAAGCGGAAATAAAAGGTTTTAACGAATGGGATTCATCAGGCGAATCCGCCCTTGAATATGTCTCTCACAATATAGCCAAAGATTTTGGGGTGTCGGAACAAGTTATAAAAATAAGATTAATTAAAGAAAAGCTATGGTTACCAAAATAATAATAAAGTGGGTTTTTGAAAAGGAAAGACTATGGTAAAACAAATCAAATTAGAAAGTTATAAGGGGATTAAAAGCTTAGAGTTAAAAAATCTTGAGCATGTTAATATCATCTGCGGTAAAAATAGTAGCGGAAAATCTTCTATTTTAGAAGCCATTAATAATCCTAAAAATCGTGACTTAGGCCTAAAACAAGCGAGTTTTTTTAAGCGCGACTTAAAATTAATCGGTAGCCATGTAAAATCTTTATTTTCGCTCTATTCGTCCATATAAAATTTATTTTTTGTTTCGTTAAACTGGGAAAATATTTTT
>JBFMCF010000091.1 GCA_040754625.1 bacterium
GTCAATTTTTTATGATTTTGGCCAAAATTAGACTTAAAAAAATATTTTCCCAGTTTAACGAAACAAAAAATAAATTTTATATGGACGAATAGAGCGAAAATAAAGATTTTCCATGGCTACCGATTAACTTTAAGTCGCGCTTAAAAAAACTCGCTTGTTTTAGGATTAGAAATACATTGTATGAGTATAAATTTTTATAAAAAGTGTTTTTAATATGAGGTAAATATATATGAAAGGCATAATTCTAGCCGGCGGAAGCGGCACAAGACTTTATCCTGTTACATTGTCGGTATGTAAACAGCTTTTGCCTGTTTATGACAAACCGATGATTTATTATCCGCTGTCGGTGTTGATGCTTGCAGGGATAAGAGAAATTCTTATTATTTCCACCCCTCAGGACCTGCCGAGATTTAAGGAAATATTCCGCGATGGAAGCCAGTTAGGTTTGAAGTTTTCATATAAGGAACAGTTAAATCCGAACGGTCTGGCGGAGGCATTTATTCTTGGGGAGGAATTTATAGGCAAAAGCAGTGTTTGTCTTGTTCTTGGTGATAATATATTTTACGGCCATAATCTGACGGAATTGCTGCGTAAAGCCTCAAATAATGTCGGTGAAAAAGGCGGGGCTGTAATTTTGGGATATTATGTAAATGACCCTGAAAGGTATGGAGTCGCTGAATTTGATAAAAAAGGAAAGGTTGTCTCGATAGAAGAAAAACCAAAAGTTCCAAAATCCAATTACGCGGTAACCGGTCTTTATTTTTATGATAACGAAGTCGTAAAAATAGCGAAAAATCTTAAGCCCTCGGAAAGAGGCGAATTGGAAATAACGGATGTCAATAGAAAATACCTGCAAAGGGAAAAACTCAGTGTTGAATTACTGGGGAGGGGTTACGCGTGGCTTGACACGGGCACGCATGAGAGCCTCTCAGACGCGAGTCTATTTATTAAAGCGATCGAAGACAGGCAGGGATTGAAGGTGGCCTGTATAGAAGAAATAGCTTATATTCTGGGATATATATCGAAAAAAGATTTACTCAAACTTGCCGAGCCTCTTAAGAAAAATCAATATGGTAATTATCTTATAAATTTGACAACCAAGAATTTTTGACTGCCAGGCTACAGGTAAACAAAAGTGCGCAATAAATTCTCTCCTTTTTTGCCCAAAATAGTGTTGACAAATTTGTCTTATTTTGTGATAATTATAAGAAAAGGAGAAAAAATGGCAAAAATAAATATTTCAATGTCAGATGACATCTTAGCAGAAATAGAGAATAAGCGGAAAGAAAAACATTTGACCCGGTCAGGTTTTTTACGCAAGGCCTTTGAGTCCTATATTCGTGTTTTGGAAGATGAAAAACTGGAAGAAGAAAAAAAAAGAGGGATTGAGAAAGCAATTGAACTTCAAAATGAGATTCGAGAAAAGGTAGGTGAATATGATTTTGCTGAAGATCTAAGAAAATGGAGAGAAGGCCGTAAATGAAGCTTTTGAAAAGATTAACTTATGTGTTAGATGCTTCCGTGATTTTAAAATGGCATACAAAAGAAAATGAAAAAAACATTGAGAACGCATACAGGCTTAGAGAGGATTTCAGAACCAGAAAAATAGAGATAATAGCTCCTGAATTGCTGATTTATGAGGTGGCTAATGTCCTTCGTTATAAAAGCGCATTGGAAGAAAAACTGATTTTAAACGCGATAACAGGTATCTATGAAATGAGAATTTTGAGGCCGGCAAACGAGGATGTTATGAAAGAAGCTGTCAGACTGGCGCGTAAATATGATATCACCGTTTATGATTCTGCTTACATAAGTCTCGCGAATAATTTCGGTTGTTCTTTAATTACCGCTGATAAAAAACTTTTAGAGAAGATTGGTTTACTTTCTAATATTCTGTTTTTAAATAAGTATTAATTCTATAGAAGGCCAATAATGAATCCAGCCCTTTCTAAGATAAAGGAGAAAATGAGGGACTGGAAAAAATAGTTTATATTACAGGAGGGAGATCTGGGTGAATTTTATAAAAACGGAAATACCGGATGTTTTTATCATAGAGCCTAAAGTTTATTTTGATGAAAGAGGATATTTTTTTGAAAGCTATAAGGCCTCTTTATTTGAAAGAAACATCGGAAAAATAAATTTCGTGCAGGATAACGAATCAAAGTCGACTTACGGTATTGTTAGAGGACTGCATTATCAAATCCCGCCTTTCACCCAAAGCAAGCTTGTAAGGGTTATTAAAGGAAAGATATTGGATGTTGCCGTGGACATCAGAAAAGGCTCTCCCACGTTTTCAAAATACGTTGCGATCGAGCTCAGCGAAACAAACAAGAAACAATTATTCGTCCCGAGGGGGTTTGCTCACGGCTTCGCGGTTTTGAGCGATGAATGCATTGTGGCCTATAAGGCTGATAATTATTATTCGCCGGAATCCGAAAAAGGGGTACAGTTTGATGACAAAACTTTAAATATCGACTGGAAAATAAACAAAAACGATATAATTGTCTGCAAAAGAGACAGTAATTTTCCCTCTCTCGATAATGCTGAGATTTTTGATTACAGCGCAAAATCATACGAATAAATTGTGTGCATTGAAAATTAAATTAAGGGAGTAAATAAGATGAAAACGATTCTAATAACGGGTGGCTGTGGTTTTATAGGAAGCAATTTCGTCCCGTATTTTATCGAAAAATACCAGGATTATTTTTTAATTAACCTTGATAAGCTGACATACGCCGGTGATCCTGAAAATTTAAAGGAAATAGAAGGGCACCCGCGATATAAATTTGTCCAGGGCGATATTTGTGACGGTAAGCTGGTGAAATCCCTGTTTGAGGAGTTTGATGTTAAGGGAGTCATTCACTTTGCCGCCGAATCCCATGTGGACAATTCCATAGAAGGTCCGGAAGTTTTTGTGCGGACTAATGTATTAGGGACTTTTACGTTAATCGACACGGCAAGAAGCCATTGGATGGCGGGGCCGTTCGAATATAAGCCTTCGTGTGAAAATACGCGGTTTCATCATATATCGACCGACGAAGTTTACGGGACGCTCGGAGAAACGGGATATTTTACCGAAGAAACGCCTTATCGCCCCAACAGCCCGTACTCCGCAAGCAAGGCATCGAGCGACATGGTTGTCAGGAGTTATTTTCACACATATGGATTGAATACCGTAATAACAAATTGTTCTAATAATTACGGCCCCAAACAACATAAGGAAAAACTTATTCCCGTCATTATAAGAGCGGCGGTAAACGGGAAACCAATTCCTATTTATGGCGATGGTAAAAATATCAGAGACTGGCTGTATGTTCTTGACCATTGCAAGGGGATTGATCTCGCCTTTCACAAAGGAGAAAAAGGCGAAACTTACAACATCGGCGGAAAAAATGAGAAAACGAATATTTATATCGCGGGAAAAATCTGTGATGTTTTAGATATGCTTTACCCTGTAGCGATAAGTTACAGGGACTTGATAACATTCGTAAAAGACAGGCCCGGCCATGACAAAAGGTATGCGATAGACACGGCAAAAATAGAGACAAAACTCGGGTGGAGAGCAGAAGAAAATTTTGAAAGCGGGATTGTTAAAACAATAAACTGGTATTTGAAAAACTGGGGAATTATTTAATTTAACAATTAGTGCCGATTATGGAAAAATCTGTCAGTATTGTAATTGCAAATTGGAATGGCGAAAAGGTCATTGTAAAATGTCTTGATTCGTTGAAAGAGGCATGTCGTTTTTACAGCGGCCAGGTTGAAATAATTGTGGTTGATGATGAGAGCAGCGATGGAAGCAGGGATATTATTAAAAGCAGTTATCCTGAAATTAAATTGATAGTAAATGAAAAAAATAAAGGTTTTGGAGAAACGTCAAACCGCGGCATTAGAGAGGGTAAAAATGCTGTAGTCATTTTGCTGAATAATGATGTTGAAGTGGAAAAAAATTTTATAAGCCCCCTGGTTTCTCATTTTGAAGATACTTCTGTTTTCGCGGTAAGCTGCCGATCTTTTTTTCATGACAGGAAAACCTTTAACGAGGGCAGGAAAGTGCCCAGGTTTACCCGCGGGTTTATCAGGTTTCCATCTTTATCCAATAGAGAACCTGCAGATGATTTGATTAAAAAAACAAAAACTTTTTATTCCTTTTACGCAGTCGGCGGGCATTGCGCTTATTCACGCGATAAATTTCTGGAACTGGAAGGGTTTAATCCGCTGTACTATCCGTTTTATTGGGAGGATGTGGATATCTGTTACAGGGCGTGGAAGAGAGGCTGGAGAACCATTTATGAGCCGAAGAGTGTTGTTTATCACGGTCCGCACGGGGTAATTAAGGAAAAGAATAGAAATCATTATGTGAAAACGATAATGAACCGCAACAGGATTTTGCTTGTATGGAAGAACTGCGAGGCAGGGACTATTTTTCTTTATCACTTTTTCCCGCTTGTTTGGAAACTGGTTACTTATCTTTTTATTTTGGATTTTGATTTTTATCGTTCTTTTGTTATGGCAGTTAGAGAAATTCAATGTGTCCAAAAGGAAAGAAAAAAAGAAAAAAAAATTATTGCCGTGACCGATAAAGAGATATTCCGGTCCTGTGCCGAAATGCTATAGTGTGCCAGCTTAGTGTCAGGAAACAACCTTTCCGGATGTATGGTATAATATTTAGCGAAAGCGGGATATGAGGGAAAATATTTTATGATAGAACAATTATTTGAAAAAACAGCAGATGAACATATAAAAATAATTACTTTATTGAAAAGCGACCCGGAATTATGTTTAAAAATAAAAGAAGCGGGAAATATATTATTCGCGGTGTTTAAAACCGGGAATAAATTGTTGCTTTGCGGGAATGGCGGAAGCGCGGCAGACTGCCAGCATATTGCCACGGAACTTGTCAGCAGATTTTTTATGGAAAGAAAAGCCCTTGATGCGGAGGCATTAACTGTCAATACATCGTCCCTGACGGCGATCGGGAATGATTACAGCTTTGATAAGGTTTTTTCAAGACAGCTTGAAGCGAAGGGAAAAAAGGGAGATGTGCTGCTCGCGATATCGACAAGCGGCAATTCGAAAAATATTATTGAAGCGATTAATACCGCAAAAGGCATGAAAATCAAAACTATAGGTTTAACAAATAATAATAAAAATAATCTTATATCCAGGGTTTCGGATGTTTGTATTAATGTCCCCTCGTCTTCCACCCCTCGGGTCCAGGAGGCGCATATACTTATCGGGCACGTATTATGTGAGTTTTTAGAAAGCGGATTATTCAAAAGATAAACTAACATGAATAAAAAAAACATTTTAATCGCGGGCGGTGCCGGTTTTTTAGGGTCGCATTTATGCGATTTTTTTATAAAAAAAGGCTATTATGTAATATGTGTGGATAATTTTATTACAGGAAACAAAGATAACATTTCCCGTCTTTTAAAACACAAAAATTTTGAATTTATTAAACATGACATTACTAAACCTTTATCTATAAGAAAAAATCTGGATTATGTCTTAAATTTTGCATCTCCGGCAAGCCCTGTATATTATTTGAAATATCCCATTAAAACGCTTGAAACAGGTTCTCTCGGTACACAGAATATGCTGAAACTGGCCCAAAAAAAGAAAGCGGTTTTTTTCCTCGCTTCCACATCTGAGGTTTATGGGGATCCTTTAATCCATCCGCAAAAGGAAACTTATTGGGGAAATGTAAATCCAACCGGCCCTCGTGCGGTATACGATGAGGCAAAACGTTACGCGGAGGCAATTACATTTGCTTATAACCGATACTATAATGTTGATATAAGGGTTATTCGTATATTTAATACTTTCGGGCCGAGGATGCAAATTGACGATGGACGAGTAGTTCCAGCTTTTATTTATCAAGCCTTAAAGGGAAACCCTATAACTATTTTTGGAAATGGAAACCAGACCCGCAGTTTTTGTTATGTTTCTGATTTGATAGAAGGGATTTATAAAATGATGTGTTCAAAAGAAATTGGGCCTGTCAATTTAGGGAATCCTCATGAAGTGACGGTTTTGGAATTTGCGAAAATGATCAAAAAAATTACAAAAAGTAAAAGCGATATTATTTCCTACCCTTTACCCCAGGATGACCCAAAGATGCGGAAACCGGATATAACTAAAGCTGAAAAGGTATTAAAATGGAAGCCCAAAATTTCCATGGAAGACGGGATTTTTGAAACAATTAAATGGTTTAAAAAATATAGGAGTTAAAAATGAAAATATGCGTTATTGGCACGGGTTATGTAGGCCTTGTTGCCGGAGTATGCCTTGCGGATTTAGGAAACAATGTTTCTTGTGTTGATATAAATAAAGATAAAATAAATAAACTCAAGCAAGGAATTATCCCTATATATGAGCCTGGGTTAGAAGAAATATTAAAAAATAATATTAAAAACAAAAGGTTGAAATTCAGCACGGACATGGATGCTGGAATTAAAGCTTCAAAAGTGATATTTATTGCCGCGGGGACGCCAAGTAAATCCAATGGCGAAGTTGATCTTAGTGCGGTGGAATCTGTTGCTTCCCACATAGGCAAAAACATCAATTCTTACAAAGTAATAGTAAATAAAAGTACAGTGCCTGTTGGTACATGCCGCCGTTTAGCAGAAATTATAGGCTGTAATTTAAAAAACAAACATACCTCATTTGATATAGTATCAAACCCGGAATTTTTGAAAGAAGGTTCAGCCGTACAGGATTTCATGAGGCCGAACCGTGTTATAGTAGGAACAGAAAGCAGGAAGGCATTGAGAATAATGAAGGATATTTATGACAGCTTATTTTTAAGTACCGGTGCCTATTTTGTAGCTACTAATTTAGAAACGGCAGAAATGATTAAATATGCCTCAAACGCTTTTCTGGCGGCAAAAGTTTCTTTTATCAATGAAATTGCCTGTTTGTGTGAATTAGTCGGTGCTGATGTTAAAGTCGTATCGCGGGGTATGGGTTTGGATGAACGAATCGGGTCTAAATTTTTGCACGCGGGCCCCGGTTACGGAGGTTCTTGTTTTCCAAAAGATATATCCGGTTTAGAATTCCTGGCTAAACAGGTTGGTTATAATTTTAAAATTGCCAAAGCGGTGATGGAGGTTAACAGAACTCATAAATTATGGATGATTCAAAAAATTGTAGAAAAAACAAAAGGTGTAAAAAATAAGACTATTGGAATTTTGGGCCTTTCTTTTAAACCAAATACAGATGATATGAGGGAAGCCCCCGCTGTAGTTATAATTAATGAATTATTAAAAAAAGGAGCCAAAATAAAGGCTTTTGACCCTGTTGCCATGAATGAGGCAAAAAAAATATTTTCTTCTGGAATAGAATTTTGCGTTAACAGTTATGACACGGCGAAGAACAGCGACGCGTTAGTTTTTCTTACAGAATGGAATGAATTCAGAGAAATAGATTTTATGAAATTAAAAAAGCTGCTTAAAACCAGGTTGATTTTTGACCTTAGAAATATATTTGAACCTGAAAAAATCAGAAAACTCGGGTTTGAATATGTTGGAGTAGGAAGAGCATAGTTTAATACAAACAGAAAGGAGCAGATATGGAAATATTTATTGACAGCGCTAATAAAAATGAAATAAAAAAATGGATTGATTGTTCTGTCGCGGACGGTGTTACCACTAACCCCAGTATCATGTTTAAAGACGGAGTGCTTGATATAGAAAGGGGTTCCAAGGAACTGGCTGACTTGATATATCCAAGGCCGTTAAGCGTTGAAGTTACAAGCAATGATCCTAAAGAAATGCTTGAACAGGCGATGGCCATTTCCAAGTGGGCAAAAAATATCGTGATCAAAATCCCGATAATCAACGCGGACGGGGTTCCATGCACGAACGTGATAAAACAGCTGGAAGAAGAAGGAATAAAAGTCAATGCGACGCTTATATTGTCTTTCGGGCAGTTTATTCTCGCAGTCAAGTCAAATGCAACATACGCAAGTGTTTTTGCCGGGAGGGTGGAAGACGAAGGGCATGATTCCGCCGTGCTGGTCAGTCAGGCATGCGAATTTCTTTCTCACTGGCCTAAATACAAGACTAAAATTATTGTAGCGAGTATAAGGGGCATAAGGGACATTCAGGAATCAGCGGTGTCGGGGGCGCATATATTAACGATCCCGCCGGCTTTAATTAACAAGATGGCTGACCATAGAAACACACGTTTTGGCGTCCGGACTTTTATAGATGATACGGCGAAAGCGATGGAAGCGGCAAAGAAAAAGCCGTGATTCGTGATACGTTGTTCATGATTCGTTGAAAGTCAATAATGAAAAGTATTGAAGAGTGACGATGTTTAAAAGACGAAAAAGTAAAAAAGTCAAAGTAGGAAGTTTATATATAGGCGGTAATTCTCCAATAACGGTCCAGTCAATGAGTAAAACCGATACGCGCGATATTTCTTCGACCGTAAAGCAGATAAAGCTGCTGGAAAAAGCCGGGTGTGAGATTATCCGGGTGGCTGTTTTAAACCAGGAAGCGGCATGCTGTTTGGGTGAAATCAAAAAAAAGATAAAAATCCCCCTGGTTGCAGATATTCATTTTGACTACCGCCTTGCATTGGAATCAATAAAACAGGGAGTTGATAAGGTAAGAATTAACCCGGGTAATATTGGAGACAGGGACCGTATCCGCCAGGTGGTAAAGGCGGCAAAAGAAAAGAAAATCCCAATCCGCATCGGCGTCAACAGCGGTTCAATAGAAAGAAGGCTTTTGGAAAAATTCGGGTTTACCTCTTGCGCCATGGTGGAAAGCGCGCTGTCTGAAATCTCTCTTTTTGAAAAAGAAAAATTTTACGATATAGTCGTTTCCCTTAAAGGTTCTGACGTCCCAATGACCGTTGAAGCATATCAGATGCTTTCCGGAAAATGCGAATATCCGCTGCATCTTGGAATTACCGCAGCCGGGCCGTTTTATCCTGGTATGATAAAATCAAGCGTGGGTGTCGGGTCGCTTCTTTTACAGGGGATTGGCGATACTATAAGGGTCTCTTTGACTGCCCGGCCTGAAGAAGAGGTTTTGCTGGGCCAAAAGATTTTAGAATCAGTTGGCCTCAGAAAAACAGGCCCTGAAATTATTTCCTGCCCGACTTGCGGCAGGTGTGAAGTCGATATGATTAAGTTAACTGAAAAGGTTGAAAAGGCGCTTAAAGGAATAAACAAACCAATAAAAGTGGCTGTAATGGGATGTGCGGTTAACGGCCCGGGGGAGGCGCGCGAAGCGGATATAGGTGTCGCGTCCGGAAAAGGCTGCGGCCTTTTATTTAAAAAGGGAAAGATTATCAGAAAGATACAGGAGAAAGATTTATTTCCCGAGCTTATCAAAGAGATCCGTAAAATCAGGAAATTTGGCACGGCCAAGGGGAAAGTTATTATTCATGATGATTTTGATAAACCATTGCCGGATGATATTATAAAGTATTTCGCATGAATTATACCCATAATTTCCTCTGATAAAATAATGGCTGAATACGACGTGAAAATATTATGGTAAGATTTAGTCTGCAGCGGTTACAAAATAAAATTTCGGGAATGATACTGTTTAGTCAAGGACTATCCCCAAAAAATAGACATAGAAAACAGTAAGTAGTTGTGAAATAAGGAATAAATAAAAAAAGGAAGTGTAAAAGCATAATTTTTTATATTTTTCAAAAAAATGGGGATACTTTTTTAT
>JBFMCF010000092.1 GCA_040754625.1 bacterium
TCAAATACTGCTAATCTTCTGCCATTTTATTTATCGCGTATAAAAACCCGAGAAATAATATATCCAGGTTCATTTGTTCCTCAACGCTTTTGTCAAGAATTAAATTCACCCTGCTTTCAAATTCTTCATCCTTTTTCCAGAGAATGAATACGACAGGAATTCTCGGGAGCAAATACAATCTGACTGAGGCATCTCCGAATTTGGATTTTTCCCCTCCCAGTCTTTTCCCTTTTTCAATAAAACCTTCAATGTCATTTCCATATTTTTCGGCTAATTTTGGAAGCGGCAATTCATGCGCGCCCCGGAAGAAAAAAATCCCGCCTTTTAACTGGTGCGGAGACACCAATATGTTGCTGACGGGAATATCTTTGGCGCATACAAGGTAATGAAGCAGAAACAGCGGCAAAAAAGGAGATATTTTCTCTTTTCCTGGGTTAAAAATCAATTTTTTTTCTAAATCGACAACAAATTTTTCATTAAATACCTTGATATAAATTTGTTTATTTTCAGGGTTATATTCAGCTCTTGAGTTAACAGCCATTTCATGGGGAGAAATATCGGCCAGTTTCTTCCAAAGTTCCTGTTCAAACATAATAATCCTGTTCTACATTATTCATTAATCTTTAAACTTGAAATAAAGGCGGGTATTATTAAAGAAGATATTTTATCTATCCATATAATAATTTGGATAAATGTCCGATTCACCGACTATCTCTTCTCTGAGAGAAAAAAGAAGTTCACCTTTCAAACAGCCAATCCTTCTCTCTAATGCCTTCTGGTTAAGCATCAGCGCGTCCATTTTAAGGTTTAGTTCAGCTAAAACGCTGCAAATGTCTCTTTCTTCTTTTTTAGAACATGATTTTTTCATTTTTTTATCCATATTTTATTTTTTAGAATTATTTCGATATAATACTATTATAAAATTTCTCTTTAGTCAAGGAAATTTTAAATCTAATTTTATTGACACCGTAAAAAATATCTAATAAAATTAACCATCATGCCTTTTATTGCCGACTTTCACATTCATTCAAAATACAGCCGCGCCACAAGCAGGGAAATGGATATACCCAATATCGCCCGCTTTGCAAAATTGAAAGGCATTTCTCTTATCGGGACAGGCGATTTTACTCATTTCCAATGGCTGGTTGAATTAAAAAAATATCTTAAACCCAAAAGCCGCGGGATTTTTGAATGTGAAGGTGTAAATTTCATTTTGACATCTGAAGTCTCAAGTATATACACAAAAAACGGAAAACTGAGAAAAATACACAACATAATACTCGCTCCTGATTTTATAACTGTGGAAAAAATCAATTCCGGCCTTTCGCCCTATGGTAAACTGGATTCAGACGGCAGGCCGATATTGAAACTTGACGCGAAAGACCTTTTAAAACTGCTTTTAAATATCTCCCCCGAATGCGTCCTTATTCCCGCGCATATCTGGACACCTCATTTTTCGCTTTTTGGTTCAGAATCCGGGTTCGATACCATCGAAGAATGCTTTGGTGACCTGGCAAAACATATCTTTGCGATGGAGACCGGGCTCTCGTCTGATCCTTCCATGAACTGGCGGCTTTCCGCGCTGGACAGGATCACACTTATTTCCGACTCCGACGCCCATTCGCCGAAAAACATGGGAAGAGAAGCGAATATGCTTGACTGCGCTATCGATTATTCCGAAATAGTAACGGCCATGAAAACAAAGGACAAAACAAAATTCCTGTCCACAATAGAATTTTTTCCTGAAGAGGGTAAATATCACTTTGACGGCCACCGCGAATGCAAGGTAAGGTTTTCGCCAAAAGAAACTATGGCGCATAACAAACTATGCCCTGTCTGCGGGAAAAAATTGACTATCGGGGTAATGCACAGGGTAGAGGTATTGTCCGACCGCGAAGAAAACATTACGCCTCCATCGGCAATTCCATTTAAAAATATCATCCCTTTAGAAGAAATTATTGCAGAATCGCTGGGCTTAAGCCGAAATAGTATAACAGTAGAAAAAGAATATTTCTCTGTTCTTTCCCGTCTCGGAACGGAATTTGATATCCTCATGAACATCCCGGAAGACGAGTTAAAGAAAAAAACCCACCCGCGGGTTGTTGAAGGTATTACAAAAACCAGAAGAGGAGAGGTGAAAATCAACCCCGGATATGACGGCGTGTATGGTGAAATCGAAATTGACTGGAATAATACGAATAAAAATGCAGAAACTCAAATAGCATTGTTTTAAAAAATAAATGGAGGGAATAACATGTCCATAAAAAAGGTTGGTATTCTGACCGGCGGCGGAGACTGCCCGGGATTAAATGCAGCCATTCGCGCGGTTGTCCGCAAGGGAATTAAATTTTATAACTATGAAATGTTCGGGATAAAAAACGGCTGGGCAGGATTAATCAACGGGGACATATCTCCCTTAACAATGGATGATATATCCGGAATTCTCCACAGGGGAGGGACTATTCTTGGAACATCCAGGACCAATCCCTATAAAAAAGAAAACGGGATTGAAAATATAAAGAAAAACATAAAAAAATTTGAACTTGATGTTATCATTCCCATCGGCGGGGAAGATACAATCGGCGCGGCCGCAAAACTTTTTGTCGAGGGCATAAATGTTGTGGGCATCCCGAAAACAATAGATAATGACCTCTTCGGGACGGAATACACATTCGGCTTCGACACTGCCGTAAGTATCATCATGGAAGCTATCGACCGGCTCCATACCACGGCTGAATCCCATCACAGGATTATGGTCCTTGAGGTAATGGGACGGCATGCAGGCTGGCTCGCGACTTACGGGGGAATTGCCGGCGGTGCGGACCTTATTTTAATACCGGAAGAACCTTTTGACCTTGAAAAAGTCTGCCTGCATCTCAAAAACCGCCACAACAAGGGAAAACATTTCAGCGTTGTAGTTGTGGCGGAAGGCGCCAAGGAAATAACTTTTGGAAAACTTTCGACAACAGGCAAACAAAAAGATGATTTTGGCCATGAACGTCTCGGAGGAATAGGCGACATCTTAAGCAAAGAAATAGAAAAAAGAACCGGGTTTGAAACACGGGTGACTGTCCTGGGGCATACCCAGCGGGGCGGGTCGCCTACATCTTTCGACAGGATACTTGCCACCCGTTTCGGGCTTTCCGCCATTGACCTCGTCCATGAAAATAAATTCGGATTTATGGTGGGTCTGCAGAACAATAAAATTGTCCCGGTCCCGCTTAAGGATGTCCTCGGGAAATTAAAGACCGTCCCCCCGGAATTTTATGACCTGGCAAAGGTTTTTTTTGAATATGATTAATACTGCCATTATTACTATAAGCGACAAAGGTTCCTGCGGGGAAAGAGCGGACACCAGCGGCCCGGCAATAGAAAAGATGCTTGACAGGAAAACTTATTCCGTTAAAAAAACCCTTATTATTCCCGATGAAAAAAAACTTATTATCAAAGAGTTAAAAGGTTTTGTCAATAAAAATATTGATTTGATTTTTACCACGGGGGGGACCGGACTTGGACCGCGGGATGTTACGCCGGAGGCAACAAATGAGGTCATAGAAAAACAGCTTCCCGGGTTCAGCGAAGCTATGCGTGTTAAGAATATGAATAACACCCCTTTCAGTATTATTTCGCGCGGGGTATGCGGCATCTCCCGGAAGACCCTGATAATAAACCTTCCCGGGAGCCCCAGGGCGGTCAAGGAATGCCTTGATGTGATTTTATCCGCCATTCCCCATGCAGTCTATTCATTGAAAGGGGAGGTTGCTGAATGCGCGAGGCCAAATTAAAAACTTGGATAGAGATTTTGAAATTACAAACTCAAGTTAAAAATATAAGTTTACTCCCGCTTCAACACGGTCATTTTTCCCAAAAGCTCCGAAAAACGTTCCAGTCCGGCCGGCAAGGACATCGGCTTTTAAATAAATTTCTTTTGAAAACCTGCTCTCCCTGCCAAAAGACGACACGATTTTCAACTCCGGCTGTAAGATATAATCCTTTTTTTCAAGATCATACATCCCTTTTATAATGAATTTTTTAAGTTCATCTCTTTTAAATTCTGAATTTAAAAGCACCATCTGCCTGAAAAAATGCCTGAAACCGTGTTCAACCTGGTTTTCTTCGCCGTGTATCGGAAATTCTTTATCCAGAGCGTATTGTAAAATAACAAAAAGATTTATGTCATAGATTACTCTGTAAAAAGTTTTATCCACTCCCGTAACCAATTGAAAATACGGGTCGTCTATATCGGACCTCTGGCCTTTTTTATCTTTCGTAAAACTGTAGGCCATTTCACCTCTGAATCCAAATTCATATAGAAATGTTTCCCAGTCAAACCCGACTGTTTTAAGCCCTGAATAAAACGGCTGAATATTGTAGATCGCTTCATTTGTATTGTTATTGACCGATTTAAGATTTGTTTTTATTGAAACCGGCATTTTATCATATGCCGCGGAATAAGAAAAAGCGTAATCTATTTTCTTCCCCTGGCGGTTTAAACGGAACCCAA
Organism: bacterium; assembly: GCA_040754625.1. Classification (NCBI taxonomy): domain Bacteria; species bacterium. The sequence goes on from JBFMCF010000092.1 coordinate 4,505, forward strand.
ATTGGCTGGAAGAGATATTCCGGGAAGGATCCAGGGAATTATCCTCTTCAAAAATCACCCTGTAATTGCCGGGGAACGCCTGGTAGGACAAAGGGTTCCAGCGGTTCTCCCTTGAATAATCAAAATGATGTTTAACAAACACAGGCACAAAAATACCTTCCAGGTCATATCCGTTTAAAAAATAATCAATTTTAACCGCGGGAATACCCTCCTCATCCTGTTTTGCCAAATCCGAATAATCATAGATTTTAAAATGGTCTGTAGGTTTAAGGGAATCCGCCCTGCCCCATGAAATAACCTGTTTTCCCAGGCGGACATCAAACTTGCCTGTGTAAAAATCAAAATAGCCTTCATTTAAAATGTAACGGTTTCTGATTTCAGAATTAAAGTTGTGCCGCAGTTTACCCTGGAAAAATGTATTTATCCTTTGTGAAAATTCTTTTTCGTATTTCGGCCGGAAATCAATTTCAAACCATCTTGACGGGAAAGCGGTATTCCCGGGATTTTTTGAAAACACGCCAAAATCAAAATTTATTTCACCCTGGAACAATTTTTCTTCAGCCAAAATAAACTGTTTTGCTAAAAACGAAGATATAAAAAACGTAAGCAAAATGTATTTTTTTATTTTGTTCATTAAAAATATTATAACCCGAACATGTTAAACAAATATTACAAAGAAATGTTACAAATCTTATTAAACAACAAGGTCAGATTTCTTGTTTATCCCTTAAATTCTATTTAACGCCTTCATCCCTCTCCTGGTTATTTCTTTCGCGTAATCTGTCCATATACCGGCCCCCCAGTAGCGGAAACAGCTTGTCTGTGACAATAATAAATAAAGGAGCGTCTTGCGGTAATTTATGTCCATCGGGTCGATTTTAACACCGTCAAACTTTTTATGGAATTCAACGCTTAACCTGTTAATCGGGTCCAGAATATGTTCATATCCCTTCACCCAGTTTTTATCATTCGTCCATGAACCCCGGTCCAGATTGTAATTCGGATTTTTTTCTTTAATCTTCTTTATCGCTTCGTCACACGCGCTGTGCCCGCACTCAGTAACAAATTCCCATATCTTGCTTTGTGAAACAGGCTGGACAGGAATAAAACCCTTTTCGTCAACACCGGATTCTTTTAAAAACTCAAGATACTCGGAACCGTTCATTGAAACAACCCCCTCGGTCCCGATTTCATAAAAGGCCTTTTTATACGCGGGAGGGAATTCATTCATCATCACGCCGCCGTTCTCGCCATCCCCTATCTGGCAGACATACGGCGGCATTTTTTTGCCTCCGTATTCTTCAGGATAAACTGTTTTTGTCTCATAATAAGGCTGCATCTGCCCGATAAGTTTGTTATCGGACCCTTGGGTCTTTATTAAAACAGTTATTTCTTCCGTCTCACCCATTGAATTTCTAGCGACAAGCCTGTGCGGAAAATGAGGTTTTCTTATACCCGTCCCGTCAAGGTTTTCAATAGTGTGCTCCTGGACCATCAGCCATTCATACCCGCATTTTTTTAACGCCCGGACATATTCAAAACAAACATCAGGATGAATCGGCAAATGCATCTCAGGCGGGGAAAAACCCTTTACCCGTTTTACCGCGTCCATACCGAATATCGACGCGAAATGGGACCGCCACGCCTTTATATGAAGTTCGATATCAGGCACGGGCGTGGAACTCACTACCGCGTGGGACCATGTCGTCCCGAGCCATTCCACATACCGGTGATATTTTTTATCGGACGTGACAAGCTTCAGGTTATCAAGGACCCCGCCCTCACCCATCTGGCGGAACCCCCATAAAAGGTTCCCTGAATAGTCAAGCATCACACGGGGATTATTTCCCTGCTCAATAAGTTCCCTTACAATATCCGACATCCTGGAGTAACATTGAAAAAAAACCGGCGCGTTATGATTATCACCGATATTCTGATGTTCCATCATGTATTGCAGGTTTGAAATTAGTTCCGCGTTATGCAAATCATCCGTTGACGCCGGTATAGTGGGCTGGTGCATATGAAGCGCTATTCCAAAACCCGACTGGATTTTTCTAAACTTTATATTTGAAACAGGCGCGAAAATCGATTCGCGCGAAGGCAGGCATTTTTTTATGTCGATTCCCGTTATATTGGGAATGCCGTCAATTATGTCTTTCATATTTATTCCTCCTTAAAATATAACGTAATGTCAAAAATCTCTTTGACATTTTATTAAAATTCCTTATCATTATCGATAAAAATCAACTTTTTAAATGCTCCCCCCTGTTTTTAAGAAAATTTTGAGGTATAATAATCATCATATTGTGG
>JBFMCF010000093.1 GCA_040754625.1 bacterium
TCTTAGCTCGCTTAATAAAACTCCGAATTCACGAAGTTTTATTGCTCGGTATAATTTACAATATTCATCGAGGCCTCCAACTCGGCCTCTTGATTTATTTCTATTTGAGGATTTCAACAGAACCAAATGAATATATTTTATTTCATTTGTGAAGCGGTATTAGAGATTGTAAAACGTCCTTTATCTTTTATATTAAGTTTGCTTGTTTTTATAATTCCAATATATTTTTTGGCGGTATCGGTTTTCCTTTACAGGGAAGGCGGGGCAATTTTAAAGCAGGAAAAAGAAAAATGGGGCAATTTTTTGGTTGAACTTGATAAGAATGCGGATACCCGGTTTTTGGAAGAACAAATAAAAAGTCTTAAAGAGGTAAAAGGCTTAAAAAATACCATGGACATTGAACCGGGGAAAATTATTTTCCAGGTAAGTCTAAACATTAATCTGGATGAGACCTTAAAAATAGAAGAGGCAAAAAGGATGATTTCCGGCCTGGAAGGAGTAAAGTTTGTTAAATACGAGGGTGAGCGAATTGAATACATGGAAGAAAAAAAGTTGATTTTAACAGTTTCGAGTTTATTTTTAGGTATAATATCTTCGATTTTTGTTGTAAAATATATATATTACAGATTTAAGAAAGAATCCCAGTTGAATAGTGTGCGGATTAAAATTCTGGAAGTGGCCGGCGCGGCTCCTTTTTATACATATGGTATTTTTATCGCAAAAGGGTATTTTGCTGGCTTAATCAGCGGTCTTTTGACTGTTTTGTTTTTAAATATAAGTTTGAAAAATATATTTTTGAATAATCAATTGCAATTTTTTATTTATCCGTCAACCGTGTTCATAATTATAACCGGGAGTTTATTTTTAATTAGTATAAACTACTATTTGGCTGTAAAAAAAGCAATAGACATCTGAATATTTAACTCATTTAAACGGAGGTAGGATTCCAATGAAAAAGAGATTATTTTTTTCGGCCATACTGATATGTTTAATCGCGTTAAGCCTAAATTTGGCCTTTATTCACGGGGGCGCGGCCACCAAAAATATCTTCCAGGACTTGCGCTTATTTTCCGAAGTCCTCCATATAGTCCAGGGCAATTATGTGGAGGAGGTTAAAAGTTCTGACCTGATTTACGGCGCAATCAAAGGGATGCTCTTAACGCTAGACCCTTACAGCCAATATATGCGCCCGGATGATTATAAAGAAATGCAGATACATACAAAAGGAAGTTTTGGAGGATTGGGCATTGTGATTGCAATTAAAGATAACTTTTTGACTATTATTTCCCCGATTGAAGGAACGCCTGCTTTTCGCGCGGGGCTGCATTCAGGAGACAGGATTATTAAAATTGACGGAGAACCCACTAAGGACCTCACATTGGAGCAGGCTGTTAATAAAATGCGGGGCCCAAAGGGGACAAAGGTTTCAATCAGCATCTTACGGGATGGAGAAGATGAACTTATGGAATTTGACTTAATCAGGGATCTTATTAAAATAAAAAGTATAAAAGCTAAAATGTTTCCTGACGGTATCGGATATATCCGCCTGATTGAATTTAAAGAAAACAGCGGGGAGGAATTAGGAAAGGCGTTGGATAAGCTGAAGGCGGAAGGTATGAAGTCATTGATTTTGGATTTAAGGCATAATCCCGGCGGGTTATTAAATGTTTCAGTGCAGGTCGCGGATTATTTTATTCCGAAAGGAGGGCTAGTTGTTTATACAAAAGGCCGGAGTCCGGACCAGACAGTGGAATTTCGTTCGGACAGGGAACCTATCGATAAAAATATTCCTTTAGTGGTCCTGGTAAATAAGGGCAGTGCGAGCGCTTCAGAAATTGTCGCAGGAGCAATCCAGGACCATCACCGCGGTGTGATTATCGGCGAGAAGACTTTTGGCAAAGCGTCAGTCCAGACTATTATTCCCCTTTCGGATGACTCAGGGCTACGTTTGACCACCGCGCGTTATTATACCCCAAGCGGCAGAAGTATACACGGTGAAGGAATAAACCCTGATTTGGTGATTGAGCTTTCTCACGCCGCCCAGATGAATATAGCTGAAAGTTCCCAGAAGAAAGAAAGTGAAGAAGTTTCTGTGCAGCAGACTAAATGGGAAGAAAAGCACGAAAATCTTACTTTTGAAGAGAAACTTGAAAGTTCGGAAAATGATGAGATAAATGTAAGGAAATTGACTGCATGGGAAGATGCCTATGGAACGGATGGAAAAGGAAATTTTGATGTTCAGTTGAAATGGGGTGTGGATGTTTTACTGGCACAGGAGGTTTATAGAAGCCTTTAGGAAAGATCGTGACCATATCTTTTTAAGATTAGGGAGCGGGTTTTAATATCCGCTCTCTTTTGTTTGTGATAGGAGAAAATATGTATATTCTCGGTATTGAAACTTCCTGTGATGAAACCGCGGCCGCGGTTGTAAATGATAAAAGCGGATTATTGTCAAATATTGTATTTTCTCAGTTAAAAATTCATAAACCTTATGGCGGCGTGGTTCCCGAGTTCGCGAGCCGTAACCATTTAGCGAAAACAAATATGGTTATTAACCGGGCAATTGAAAAAGCCCGCATAAAACTCACGGACCTGGACGCGATAGCGGTTACTTATAAACCCGGCCTTGTTGGTTCACTTTTGATAGGTATTTCGACAGCAAAGGCGTTAGCTTATGCTTTGAATATTCCTGTTATCGGAATAAACCATCTTTACGGCCATATTTACGCAAATTACATAGACGACAAAAGAAAAAAATTCCCGGGTATTGCCCTGGTTGTTTCCGGGGGGCATACAAGCCTGTTTCTTTGTTCAAATCATACTAAATTTTCACAGCTTAGCCAGACAAGAGACGATGCTGCCGGTGAGGCTTTCGATAAAGTTTCGAAGATTATGAATTTAGGTTACCCGGGCGGGCCTTTGATTGAAAAGCTGGCAAAAGAGGGGAATCCATCTGTATTTAAATTTCCTTTCGCAAGGTTTAAAAAAGGAAATAAATTGGATTTTAGTTTCAGCGGGTTAAAGACGGCGGTATGGTATGAGTATAATAAAAATAAGAACGCGGATAATAACTATTTGCGGAATCTTGCCGCCGGGTTTCAGCGGTCGGTTATTGAAGTTTTAGTCAGGAATACTTTTGAGGCCGCGAAAGAATGTAAAATTAAAAATATTTTATTGGCAGGCGGTGTGGCGGCAAATTCTGCTTTACGCAGGTCAATGGAAGACAAAGCAAAAAAGGAAGGATTAAATCTTTATTGTCCCCCTAAAAAATTTTGCACGGATAATGCGGCGATGATTGCAACCGCAGGTATATATAAATATAAAAAAGGAATGAAATTCAGATTTGATTTAGAGGCTCTTAGAACCGGGAATGAATTAAATGTTAAAAATAGGTAATCTTGAATTAAAAAATAATATTATTTTAGCGCCTATGGCCGGATATACCAATTTACCTTTTAGATTGCTTGTAAAAGAAATATCAGGCTGCGGTTTGGTATGTTCGGAAATGATAAGCAGCGAAGGATTGGTAAGAAAAAATAAGAAAACACAGGACCTCCTGATAAGCGCAAAAGAAGAAAAACCTGTCAGTTTCCAGATATTCGGAAACAATCCGGATGTGATGGCTGAGGCAGGTATATTTTTAGAGGAAATGGGAGCTGATATTGTTGATTTAAATTTCGGGTGTCCGGAACCCAAAATTGTGCGCGCAGGAGGCGGGTCAGTTTTATTAAAAAGCCCGCCCCTGCTTTTTTCAATAGTTTCGGCTGTCAGGAAAAAAATCAAAATTCCCCTGACTGTAAAAATCCGTTCCGGCTGGGACGAAAATAATATTAACGCGGTAATGGTTGCCAAAGGATGTGAAGACTGCGGGGTGGACGGCATTGTAATTCATCCAAGAACAAGGAGCCGGTTTTTTTATGGGCATTCTGACTGGCGGGTTATAAAAGATATTAAATCTGAAGTTAAAATTCCTGTAATCGGGAACGGAGATGTTGCAAAAGTTTCCGATGCGGAGGAAATGGCAGAAAAAACCGGCTGCGACGGAATCATGATTGGCCGCGGCGCGGTAGGCCGGCCGTGGTTTTTGATGCAGATAAACCATTATTTAACAACAGGGAAAAAAATAGAAGACCCGGATTTTTGCGAAAAAATAAATATCATGCTCAAACATATTGAATACCTTTGTTATTATAAAAGCAAAGAAAAAGCTATTTATGAAATGCGCAAGTATATCTCCTTTTATTTTAAGGGAATGTTTCACGCGAAAATATGGCGCAAAGAATTAATGGATATAAAAACAATAAACGGTGTCAGGCATTTTTTGGGGCAGATAAAAACATATGAAAAAACTCAATCTGTTTAACCTGGTTTTCCTTGTATTATTTTTTCAAAAAACCGCGATAGGTTTAGATGTTAAATTTTTTAAGGATAAATTTTTGACAGGAAAAACATTAGCGGGATTAGTAAAAGATAAAAACAAGGAAATAAGCGATGTCCAGGGAAATTTTATGGGTGCCGCGGTTGATTTTTTTCCCGGGGATGATGGAAGGTTTTATTGTATTAAAGGAATTAATATTTACGCGAAAGGCGGAGAATATCCGTTTCTTCTTAATATTCAGTATAAAAATGGAGAAAAAGAGGCAATTGAATATAAGTTTCTAATTGAAGGCAGAAAAATAGAAAAAAAAGAGGAAATAAAAATCCCGGATAAAAAAATAAAGGACATTACGAAAGAAAATTTGGCAAATGAAGATGTATATATAAGCAATATAATAAAACAAGTTACGGAAAAACGTATGTGGTGGAGTAATTTTATAATGCCTGTTGAGGGTGTCATTACTTCCTCTTTTGATTCTTTCCGTTCCATAAATAACGGTCTCACAAATTTTTTTCATCTGGGGCTGGATATCGCGTGCCCGGAAGGGACCCAGATCAAAGCTTCAAACTGCGGAGAGGCGGTTTTGACAGAAAAGTTGATTTCACGCGGGAATACGGTTATAATTAATCACGGGCAGGGGATTTTCAGTGTATATTATCACCTGTCTAAAGTGGAAGTTAAAGAAAAGGATTTTGTAAAAAAAGGCGATTTAATCGGGTTAGCCGGGCAAACGGGTATGTCAACAGGCCCGCACCTTCATTTTGGGATTTTTGCCAATAGGACGGCGGTTGACCCTGAAGATTGGCTGCAGGGCAGTATTGAAAAGTTTATTTTTGATCACGAGACCGCTGGTTTAAAGGAGTCTGAAAATGGCAGATAGAAATGTTTTAATAGGAATAACAGGGAGCATTGCGGCTTATAAAGTTTGTGAGTTAATCAGATTATTGAAGAATAAAGAATTTTCAGTAAAAGTAATTTTGACAAAAGCAGGAGAACAATTTGTCACACCCCTGACTATTGCCACTTTAACCGAAGACAGGGTGTACAGGGATTTATTTGCTGATGACATAGGGGCACAGTGTGCTTCGCCCCTGCTGGAACATATCAATCTTTCCGGGTGGGCGGATATTTGTGTGGTTGCTCCGGCAAGCGCAAATACAATCGCAAAAATTGCCCATGGCATAGCCGATAATCTTTTAACTTCAACTGTGCTTGCTTTACCCAAAAAAGTCCCTTTAATTATCTGCCCGGCGATGAATGTGAATATGTGGGAGAATAATATACTACAGAAGAATATTTTAATTATTAAAGAAACAGCGGAAATTGTAGGCCCGAAAAAAGGACAACTTGCCTGCGGTGTCGAGGGAATGGGAGCAATGGCGGATGTGGAAGATATATTAGCTGCTATATTAAAAAGATTTCATTGACAATTAAACATTGAGCATTGACAATTTTCAATTGTAAATTGTTAATGCTCAATTGTCAATTATAAGAAAATGTAAACATATGGAGTATGTGATGGAAAATAAGGAAAAGCCTTATATAAGCAAAAAAGAGATTATATACCGGCTTGTAATAAGCGGGTTTTTGCTTTTTATAGCCGGTATCGGGTATATCACGCTTCTTTATTCAAAGGAACTGAAAGGAATTAAAATTATATTGGGGGCTATTTTAAGTTTATGGAGTTTCCGGAGTGAAAAAGTAAAAGGATTTGTTTTAAATAAGTGGGTGATGCGCATCGGCGGGATTAGCCTGCTTCTGTCAGGCATTATCAACTATTTCAAATAGGCGCGGGAATCGTGAATAAAAAAAAAGGTGTTTTTATCACATTTGAAGGACCTGACGGCGGCGGCAAGAGCACGCATATAAAATTGCTTGCCGGGTATTTAAAAAAATGCGGGTATCCGGTAGTTATAACGCGTGAACCGGGCGGGACTACTCTGGGTGAGGATATACGCGGCGTGCTTTTAGACCCAAGAGTAAAAAACCTGTCGTTGTGGAGTGAACTTTTTTTGTATCTTTCATGCCGCAGCCAGATACTGGAAGAGGTGATAAAACCTGCGCTGAATTCAAAAAAGACAGTTCTCTGTGACCGTTTTATGGATGCGACAGCGGCCTACCAGGGTTTTGGAAGAAAAATAAATATTAAGCTTATTAATAAATTAAATAGATTACTGGTAGGAGAGTTTAAACCGGAGTTGACTGTTCTTATTGATATTGAACCGGAATACGGATTAAAAAGAAGCCGTATCCGGAATAATAAAGCCGACCGTATAGAAAAAGAGAAAATTGATTTTCACAGGAGAGTCAGGAAAGGATATTTAACTATCGCAGGAAAAGAACCCGGGCGGTTTCTGGTTATTAATGGTAACGACTCTTTGGAAAAAAACAGGCGGATTATTCAAAATGCCGCTGAAAAAGTAATCGTTAAACGTAAAATGTAAAACGTGAAATGTAAATCGTTAATTGTTTCAATCCTTTGCTATTCACGTTTTACGTATTACGATTTACGTGTTAAATTTGGGAGAAAGAATGTCCTGGGATAATGTGATCGGGCAAAAAAGAGTTATAGAAACATTAAAGAGAACAATCGGCAATAATCGTGTCCCGCAGGCATATCTTTTTACCGGGCCTGACGGGACCGGCAAGCATCTCGTTGCAAAAGAGCTGGCCAAAGCGTTAAATTGTCAAAAAAACACAGGCAATGCGTGTAATATTTGTTCTTCATGTTACAAAATAGAAAAGGGCATTCATCCGGATGTCCAGGTTATTTCCCCTTTTGGGAAGAGCGGCGGGATTAGGATAGAACAGATTTATGGCATCAGGGAGCGGATTTTTTTGAAACCCCTGGAGGGAAGATATAAATTTTACATTATTGACCAGGCGGAGGGACTGATTAAACCGCAGGAAGCGTCCGGAAATGCGCTTTTAAAACTTCTGGAAGAACCGCCGAATGATACAATTTTTGTTTTAATTCCTTCCGAAAGCAAGGCTCTGATTCCGACAATTGTTTCCCGGTGCCAGAAAATAAAGTTTGATTATCTTTCAATCAGCGAAGTCGAAAGGATTTTACAGGAAAAATTTTTTTATAATAAAGAGGACACGGCGCTGGCGGCCGCATTTTCTTTCGGCCGGGTTGACAGGGCATTATCTTTCAAAGATGAAAAAACAAAAACAGAACGGGAAGAGGTTTTTAATAATTTAAAAAGCCCTTTTCTGAAAAATTTTTTGAACTGGGCCAAAGATTTGGGCGCGACACGCGAAAAGGCAATGGATATATTGGATATAATGGTATTTTACCTGCGCGATATTTTGGTTTACAAGATTACAAACACTAAGGAAATTTTATTAAACCTTGATTATTTTTCAAATATCGAGGCAGAGCAAGAAAACACAATTGAAAGCATTTTAGGCAAAATAAGTTTAATACAGAAAACCAAACAATTAATCGAACAAAATGTTAATCTTCAGCTGGCATTGGAAGTTATGTTTATGGACATGACAGAAGAATAATAAAACAGGAAAATTTTTGCAAGGCAAGTTAATCTATGAAAGGGGGAAAAGCTCCGGTGAACAAAATGGTAGGGATAAAATTCAAGGATGTATGCCAGGTATATTATTTCGGTTTGGAAAATATTGAACTCCAGATTGGAGATGATTGCATTGTCCAGACTAAAGATACCATCGATTTTGGCAAGGTGGTTACTGAAGTAAAGACAGTTTTGGACGCGAATATGAATGATAGGCTTTCAGGAAGGATTATGCGCGCGGCGAATGAGGAGGATTATAAAAAACTTGAGGAAAACAGGAAAAAAGAAAAAGAGGCGTTTGATACCTGTATTGTAAAAATAAAAGAACATAATTTGCCGATGAAGCTTGTCTCTGTTGTATATACTTTTGATGCCAAGAAGGCGGTTTTTTATTTTACATCGGAAGGAAGGGTGGATTTCAGGGAATTAGTAAAAGATTTGGCTCATATATATAAAATAAGAATCGAACTTCGGCAAATCGGGGTCCGGGATGAGGCAAGGATGCTTGGCGGGTTTGGCAATTGCGGCAGGGAAGTGTGCTGTGCAACGTTTCTTGGCGATTTTGAACCTGTTTCAATACGCATGGCAAAAACCCAGAATATGATATTAAATCCCCAGAAGATATCGGGTATTTGCGGCCGTCTGATGTGCTGCCTCATGTATGAATATGAAATTTATAAAGATCTTTTGAAAGACCTGCCTAAAGTGGGAAGTAAAATAACCGTTAAAGAAGGACAGGGAAGAATAATCGCAATAGACCCCCTTCGCGGTATTGTCCGGATAAAACTTGAGAACGAAAACGAGATAGAGGTAAACGCCCAGGAACTGGTTAAAAAATAATATGCCTAAAAAATTTTATTTGACCACACCGTTATATTATGTAAATGACAAACCTCATATAGGCCATAGTTATACAAATATAGCTGTAGATACTTTTGCGAGGTATCAAAGATTAAAAGGGAAAAGAGTTTTCTTTTTAACCGGCACCGATGAACACGGCAAAAAAGTCGAGGATGCTGCGAGAGAACGGAATCTTACGGGGCAGGAACTGGCGGACCAGATGGTTGTCAGGTTCCGGGATTTGTGGAAAAGGCTGAATATTTCATACGATGAGTTTATAAGGACAACGGAGAAACGGCATAAACTCGCGGTAGAGGCGGTATTTATTAAACTTTTACAAAAAGGTGACATTTATAAAGGCGAATATGAAGGATGGTATTGCACGCCGTGCGAGACGTTTTTGACCGAGACGCAGGCGGAGAACAATATTTGCCCCGACTGTAAAAGGCCTGTTGAAAAACTGAAAGAAGAAAGCTATTTCTTTAAAATGTCGAATTACCAGAAAAAGCTGATGGAACATCTTGAAAAAAACAAGGATTTTATAGTTCCATCTTCAAGATATAACGAAATTTATAGTTTTGTCAAAAGCGGGCTGAACGATTTAAGCGTTTCAAGGACCAATTTCCAATGGGGGATTCCTGTCCCTAATGACACAAAACACGTTGTTTATGTGTGGTTTGACGCGCTTATAAATTATATCACAGCCGCCGGTTACGGTATAAATAACAACGTATTCGAAGAACGGTGGCCCTCGGATGTCCATTTTATAGGAAAAGACATACTTAAGTTCCACGCTGTAATCTGGCCCGCGATTCTTTTCAGCCTTGAGCTGGAACCGCCTAAACGTATCGCCGCCCACGGCTGGTGGACGGTTGAAAAGAAAAAGATGTCAAAATCCCTGGGAAATGTGGTTGACCCTGTTGAGATGGTTGAAAGGTTCGGCGTTGACCCGTTCCGTTATTTTTTGCTACGGGAAATTCCATTCGGGCTTGACGGCGATTTTTCGGTTGATTTATTGATAAAAAGAATTAACGGTGACCTTGCGAATGACCTGGGGAACCTTTTGAACCGGAGCCTTGTAATGATTGAAAAATATAATAATGGGATTGTTCCGGAAAAAGGGACGCCTGAAAATGAGTTAAAAGCGATGTTTTATGAAATTCTGCCCAAATTCAACAATGCCATGGATGATATCCAGTTCAGCGAGGCCTTGACGGAGTTATGGCGGCTTGTCCGCCTGGCCAATAAATATATCGATTCACAGGCCCCGTGGAAATTGATAAAAGAGGGAAAAACGACGGAGGCCCTGCAGGTCCTTTATGACCTGGCTGAATCTCTGCGGATTATTTCAATCCTGATTCGTCCTTTTATGCCGGAAACTTCAGAAAAAATTTGCGGCCAGCTCGGATTAACGGTAAATTTTGAAAAAGTTCTTATTGATGAAGCTGTCTGGGGCAAATTCCCTCCAAACATCAAAACAACCCGCGGCGAGCCGATTTTCCCGAGGATAGAAAAATAGACTCTATTTTTTATAATCCTTATTATTCAAATCTATTTAAATCAATGCAGAATGTCAATAATAGTGATATGGTTTATGTGGATTTATTTGATATGATAAATATTAAAATTTAATATTTAAATAAAACTATATTTTTTACTTGACAAGCAATTGTTTTTCTGATAAGCTGTCTCAAAATAAGATTTATCGGAGAATAAATGACATCTAAAAGTTTAAAATCATTTGCAGAAAAATTATTTAATGGCGCTCCATTATATAGTGTCGCAAAATTAATTGAAGATAAGAAAGGAATACCGGTTATAAATATTAAAGATATATCAGATGATAGGATTGAGATTCATAATCTTAAAAAATTTTCATTGAATAATTTTAAAAATGCCGAACACTATATTGTTTATCCTGATGATATACTTATTACCTGCCGTGGTACTCAACTAAAAATTACAGTAGTTCCTAATAGCTTGCCAAAAGCAATAATAACGTCTAATCTCATAGCCATTCGTCTAACCAATGAGGTACTTCCAATATTTCTGGCCGCGTATTTAAGAACCAGGGAAGGGCAAAGAGTTCTTTTATCAAATATTGCATCTTCAACAATGCAGCTTGTATTAAATATATCTGATATTAGTGAGATTAATGTCCCTGTCCCGGCTATAGATTTACAGAAAAAAATATCTAACCTTGCTGATATTTCAGAAGTACAATATCGTTTAAGTATAGAATCAGCTAATTTGAGAAAAGAAATTACAAATCAAATAGTAATGGATATGTTAATGAATAAGGAGGATTATCGTGGCGAAACTGACCAGTTCTGAATTGAATAATTATTTATGGGGGGCAGCGGATATTTTACGAGGTTCTATTGATTCGTCGGATTACAAAAATTATATCTTTGGTTTTCTATTCCTAAAGAGGTTGTCGGATGTTTTTGACGAAGAGGCGGAAAAGATTGAACAAAGAGAATTGAAAAGGGGTGTATCAAAATCCGAAGCGCAAAAAATAGCGCGGGAAGACCCGGACGAACATCAATTTTTTGTTCCCAGGCGCGGCCGGTGGCCTGAAATAAGAAAAATTTCTCAAAATATTGGGGATACGATTAATAAAGCCTGCGGTGTATTGGAGGATCAGAATCCCGCGTTAGAAGGGGTATTGGCAGATATAGATTTCAACTCAAATAAACTCGGAGACGCTAAAAATCGTGATTCCGTTTTATCCCGCCTCGTTAATCATTTCTCTCAAATTGACCTGAAAAATTCAAATCTTGAAGATCCGGACATTCTTGGACAGGCTTACGAATACCTGATCGAGAAATTCGCGGATGATGCCGGTAAAAAAGGCGGGGAATTTTTTTCGCCGCGGAAGGTTGTTCAGCTTATTGTTGAACTTTTAAAACCAAAAGAAGGTATGCGTATCTGTGACCCGACCTGCGGTTCAGGCGGTATGTTGATTGAATGCGCGCATTACATTGAAAGGAAAAAAGGCAACGCGAAGAATATTTCTTTATGCGGCCAGGAGAAAAATCTTGGAACGTGGTCCATATGCAAAATGAATATGCTTTTACATAATTTCCCGGACGCGGATATTCAAAAAGGTGATGTAATCCGCGATCCGAAATTCGTTAAAGACGGGGAATTAGTGCTTTTTGACAGGGTAATAGCTAATCCGCCTTTCAGCCTTGATAGCTGGGGTACTGAGGCGGCCGAAAATGATGGTTATGTCAGGTTCCGCTATGGCATTCCACCTAAAACAAAAGGCGATTACGCGTTTGTTCAGCACATGATCGCGACATTAAATAATAACGGTGTCGCGGGGGTTGTGATGCCTCATGGTGTTCTTTTTAGAGGGGTGTCTGAAGGCAGGATTAGAAAGGCTTTGTTGGAAGAAGATTTTTTTGAGGCAATTATTGGGCTGGCGCCAAATCTTTTTTATGGGACGGGCATTCCCGCGGCAATTTTAATATTAAACCGCAATAAACCAAAGGAGCGAAAAAATAAAGTTTTATTTATCAATGCCTCAGAATATTATGAAGCGGGCAAAAACCAAAACAGGCTGCGTAATGAAGATATAGGAAAAATTGTTAAGGTTTTTGATGAATACAAAGATATTGATAAATTTTCCCGCATTGTTTCACTTGATGAAATCAGAGAAAATGATCATAACCTTAATATCAGCCGTTACGTTGATATAACCGAACCTGAGCAGAAGATTGATGTAAAAGAGGCCCTCGCTAAATTACGTGAACTTGAAAAAGAACGGGATAAGGCGGAGAAAAAAATGAATGAGTGTTTGAAGGAATTGGGGTATGAATAAACCAAAGGAGGATCATCTATGGAAAATATCTTCAAAGAAATAGACAAACTGCAAAAAGAAATTAACAAGTACAGGCCGTTAGATAACCATTTACTTAGTCAGATTAAAGAATATTATCGTATCGGATTGACTTACTCAAGCAATGCCCTGGAAGGTAATTCTTTAACGGAAGCAGAAACGAAGATTGTATTGGAAGATGGTATTACCATAGGAGGTAAACCTATCAGGGATCACTATGAGGCTGTGGGCCATAGCGAGGCTTATGATCTGGTGTATAAACTGGCGAAAAACAAAGAAATGACTGAAAAGGATATTTTGGATTTACACAGGTTATTTTATTATCGTATTGACGAGAAGAACGCGGGACGGTACAGGCAGGTAAAAGTTTTTATTACCGGCTCTAAATATCCTCTGCCATTGCCTCAGGAGGTTCCGGGCCTTATGAAAAAATTTATTCAGAATTTGCCTGAATCAAGGGGGAAATATCACCCTGTGGAATTCGCCGCCTTGGCGCATAAGGATTTTGTTTTTATACATCCGTTTGTGGATGGAAATGGAAGGGTAGCAAGACTGCTGATGAATTTGATTCTTTTGCAGGAGGGATATAATATCGCCATTACACCTCCGATATTGCGCCAGAAATATATTGCCACGCTTGAAAGCGCTCGTGTTGATGACAGGGATTTTATAACATTTATTGCCGGTATAGTCAAAGAAACTCAAAAAGATTATTTAAGGCTTTTTGGAGAAAATTAAAATCTGTAATCAGAGTATTGCTGATCGTTTTGGTGATATCAACAAAACGATAGTTAAACAAAAGGATAAAATATGGCACGAGAAACCTTGTTTTGAGCTGCATCCAATTCAGACAAAACTTATATTCAAATCTCAAATAAAAGAATCTACTATTGTTGAGATGGATGAAAAAATATTAAATGGATTAAATGAAAGGCAAAGAGCAGCTGTAAATTATATAAGAAAAAATGCAAAGATTGATAGAAAAGAATATGCGAAATTATGTAAAACAAGCGAGAGAACAGCAAATAGAGAGCTAATGGAGTTGGTTCAAAAGGGAATAATAAAAAGAATGGGAAGCGGTACCAAATTTTATTATGAGTTGGCGAGCTAATGGCGAGAAGCGGCAAGGAATGAGTTGCCCGTGATGGTAAACAAAAGGGAGAAAGCAAAAAGATAACTTTTTACGAATTTATTTATCGGAAATTTAGCGGAAAAAATTTTCTCAACAGAATTAAAGGTAATTTTGATGGAAATTCAGCGTTGGCCATTTTGTTGACGCCAACAAAATGGCGGCTATGTCAAAAGGACAAAAAATGGATTGGTGCCCGTATTGCAAAAAATACACTGAATTGCAAATGAGAAAAATTGAAATGCAAGTGATAAAAAAGATATTGCTAATTTATCATTGTGCTGGCTGCGGCAAATTTGTAAAAACAGAAGAAAAAAATGATGTGAATGTCGGGGTACAGCGCGCTGTGCCCTCTGAAAAAGGGCTCGTTAATGAAAAATAAAAAGGTGCCGGATGGGTTAACAGAATTACTTTCCGAATGAAAACAATCAAATTGCGGATGAGTATATTTCGGCGGCAAGTGTTCAAAAGTATCTATTACGGGCTGAGTTACTGTATCCTCGGTTGTGCCATCTATGTTTTTAGATGTTTTTTCATCCATGCTTGCATGTTAACATTAGTTATAATATTTTGTCAAGTATAACGTAGATGATCCAAATCTCCAACAAGCCGTTGGAGAAATATCCTGGTGACAAAATCTAGTAATAATGTCGCGAATAAAGGCCATGAAAGATAATTACACTAACTGCAGGTCGTGCCTGCAGAAAATAGGGAAAAAATGAGTAAATATAATCCAGATATTCATCATCGTAACTCTATAAGATTAAAAGATTATGATTATGCGCGGGAAGGCGCGTATTTTGTTACGATATGCTGTTGGAATAAAGAATGTTTGTTTGGAGAAATTGGCATTGGTGTAGGGGCGGGTTCTAAACCCGCCCTGAGTCCTAAACCCGCCCTGAATCCTAAACCCGCCCAAATGATATTGAATGATACGGGACGGATGATTGAAGATACATGGAATGATTTACCAAATCATAATGTCTGTATTGAATTGGATGAATTTGTAATAATGCCGAACCATATTCATGGGATTATTGTATTGGCTGGGCTGGCAGGTTTAGAACCTGTAACAAGCAGGGCAGGTTTGGAACCTGTAACAAACAGGGCAGGTTTGGAACCTGTAACAAACAGGGCAGGTTTGGAACCTGCCCCTACAGGACATAACGTTATGAAAATGCGTCATGGATTGCCGGAGATTATTCGGCAATTTAAAACATTTTCAGCCAAACGTATAAATAAATTGCGGCAAACCCCGGGTGTTCCTGTTTGGCAGCGGAATTATTACGAACACATTATCAGAAACGAAATAGAATTAAACAAAATTCGGGAATATATTATTAATAATCCTTTTAATTGGCAGGATGATGAATATTGTAGGGGTGAATCCATGTATTCGCCCAAATATGAGGCGCAAAATGACAGGAAATTCATTAGCTGTGTTTGAAAATTACAAAATCCGCAGAATTTATGATGAAAAATCTGAAACGTGGTATTTTTCTGTGATTGATATTATTCAGGTATTAATCCAGCAGTCCGATTATCAAACTGCCCGAAAATACTGGAATAAACTGAAAGAACGGCTGAAAAAGGAAGGAAGTGAGTCGGTGACAAATTGTCACCGGTTGAAATCAAGGATTCTTATTTATATTTGCATAAATAATAGTGAGGGGAAATAATGAATTTTGAATTATTAGTTAAGTTTATCCTCAAATCAGGCTGACACTGACTGCCCAATTACAACAGCTTGAAGAATTTGCAAAAAACGAATTAAAAAAGTTATGGCTATGAATATGCGAGACTGGAACGAAATAAATTTATCTGAAAATCCGGTTTACATCAAAAAGGGGAAGATCCTATGAAAGAAAAAGATCTAACTAAAATAGCTGTTTTTAGCGGTAAAAGAATAAGACGTCAATTGCTTAATAATGAGTGGTGGTTTTCAGTGGTGGACGTTGTGGCGGTCTTGACAGATAGTGAAAATCCGCGTGACTACTGGTATAAGATGAAAATACGAGAGAAATCAGAAGCTGGAACTGAACTGTCGACATTTTGTCTACAGTTGAAATTGACCGCGTCTGATGGGAAATTACGAGAAACAGACTGCTCAAATACTGAGGGTATCCTTCGTATCATCCAGTCAGTTCCTTCCCCAAAAGCTGAACCATTTAAACGCTGGTTGGCAAAGGTTGGGAAAGAAAGATTAGATGAAATAGAAAACCCGGAACTCGGAATGCAGAGGACTAAAGCGTTATATGAAAAGAAAGGTTATCCTAAAGAATGGATTGATAAACGCCTGCGCGGTATCGCTGTCCGGCAAAAACTTACCGATGAATGGGATTCGCGCGGGGCGGCGACAGATTTGGAATATGCGATTCTTACAAATGAAATAATGCAGGGCGCGTTTGAAATGCCAGTTGATGATTACAAAAAACACAAAGGTTTAAAAAAGGAAAATCTGCGTGATCATATGACGGATTTAGAGCTTATTATTACTATGCTTGGTGAGGCGACAACAACAAAGATAACACAAGATAGAGATTCTCAAGGAATGCCTAAACTTCAGCGAGACGCCAAAGACGGCCGTGCAGTTGCCGGAAGAACGCGAAAAGATATTGAAGAGCAGACTGGGACAAAAGTGATTTCAAACGAAAAATTTTTGCCGGGACAGAAACAAAAACAAATAAAAGGGAAATAAATTCTGTTCAGGCAGACAGTGTCTGCCCAATTAAAGAGGTTATGACTATGAATACACAAGACTGGAACGAAATAAATTTATCTGAAAATCCGGCAATTGAACTTTTGCAGGCAATATTGTCTCCAAACGCGCTTGTCCGTGAATAATTTTTGTTTTTAAGTAATTAGAGAAAGGGAAAAACGATGCCGCAAAAAGAAATAGACCATAGAGATTATGCAAAATTTTTGGATGAAATTAAGAAGAGAATTACTTCTGCACGGATTAATGCATATCGTAAATTAAATGCAGAGCTAATAATATTGTATAGGGATATTGGGAAAAAGATTGTTGAAAAACAGGAAAAATTTGGATGGGGGAAAAATATTGTTGAAAAGTTATCAGAAGATCTTACGTCCGAATTCGATGGTAAGAAAGGATTTTCGCCAAATAATCTTTGGCGGATGAGAATTTTTTATTTAACGTATAAAGATAGTCCAAAACTTGCACAGCTTGTGCAAGAAATTCCCTGGGGACAAAATATAGTAATTATGCAGCGTATTAAAAACGAAGAAGTGAAAGAATATTATATTAAAAGTACCATACAATTTGGCTGGAGCAGAGATGTTCTTATGCATCAGATAGAAGCAGAGGCTCATAAACAAACAAAGATAAAGAAAATGAATAATTTTCGCAAAGCCTTGCCGGCACACCTGGCAGAACAGGCCGACCTGGCCATGAAAGATAATTATGCCCTTGATTTTATCGACGTGTCTAAGCCGATACAAGAAAGAGAGATGGAAAGAAAACTTATTTCAGATTTAAAAAAGTTTATCGCTGAATTGGGTTTGGGATTTTGTTTTATAGGAAATCAATATCTAATTAAATTAAGAGATAAGGAATATTATATCGATCTTTTATTCTTTCACAGGTATTTACGCTGTCTTGTGGCATTTGAGTTGAAAATAGGTGAGTTTAAACCCGAATATGCAGGCAAAATGAATTTCTATTTAAGTTTACTCGATGACAATGTGCGATTACCGGAAGAAAATCCATCCATAGGGATTATTCTCTGCAAAAGTCGCGATAAGTTTGAAGTTGAATATGCCTTACGAGATATTCAAAAACCAATAGGTATTTCAGATTACAAAGTAACAAAAAAATTGCCAAAGGGCTTCAATAAATCACTTCCAACCGCTGAGATGTTAAAAAAAGGATTAGAATAAAATGATTACCCCAGACGGGAACGAAATAAATTTATCTGAAAATCCGGCGGTTGAATTATTGGAAAAGCTTGGATATGCGTTTGTGCCGTCGGAAAAATTGGACTTAGAGCGGGAGAGTTTGAGAGATACTGTTTTGGTTCACCGCCTAGAAAAAAAGCTCGAAGAGCTTAATCCGTGGCTTTCTGATGAAAACCTTAAAAAAGCGGTAAGGGCTGTAACTAATGTTCCCGCGTCCAGTTTAATCGAGGCAAACGAGAAAATTTATATTTCTCTGGCGCATGGATTATCGCTTGAGCAGGATATTGATGGTAAAGGTAAAAAAAGTCATAATGTTTATTTTATAGATTTTGACCATCCTGAAAAAAATGAGTTTATTGTAACCCGGCAGTTTAAAATTTCCGGGCCGAAAGAAAATATTATATGCGATGCAGTGGTTTTTGTTAACGGGATACCTCTGGCTGTTTTTGAATGCAAAAGTCCCACTGTCCACGAGCCCATCAATAAAGCGATTGAACAGTTGTTCAGGTATCAGGAATTGAAAGATGAATATAAAAACAGGGGTGTCCCTAAATTATTTGAAACCGTTCAAATTCTTATTGCAACCTGCGGGCAGAAAGCGAAATTCGCGACTGTATACGCGCCGTACAGGCATTTCCTGGAATGGAAAGAGCCTTATCCAATTACTCTTGATGAACTAAGCAAAAAGCATACCTCCCGAATTTTTAACAAGCCTCCCAACCCGCAGGATATCCTTATCTATGGATTACTTGAAAAAAATAATTTTTTGAACATTATACGCAATTTTATCGCTTTTGAGGTGGAAAGTGGCCGGGCAATAAAAAAGATTGCAAGGTATCAGCAGTTTATCGCGGTAAATAATGCCATAAGGCGTATTCAGGAAGCTAAAGACTCTGAAAATCGCGGAGGGATTATCTGGCACACGCAGGGTTCGGGAAAATCACTGTCAATGTTATGGCTTGCGGTAAAGTTAAAACGGTGCAGGAAATTGGAAAATCCAATGTTAATTGTAGTGACAGACCGGATTGACCTTGATAACCAAATCGCCGGGACGTTTCAGCGATGCGGTTTTCCCAACCCCGTTCAGGCGGAAAGCGTAAAACACTTAAGAGAATTAATTCAGGCTGGAAACGGCCAGTCAATTATGACCACAATTCAAAAATTTCAGGAATTAACTAATAATGAACATCCTGCCCTGTCCGAAGCCGAAAACATTTTTGTAATGGTTGATGAAGCGCACAGGACACAATACAAAAACTTGGCGGCAAACATGAGACAGGCCTTACCAAAATCCTGTTTTTTGGGATTTACAGGCACCCCGATAGATAAGAAAGACAGAAGCACTATACAAACATTCGGCTCCTATATCCACACTTATACTATCGAGCAGGCTGTTCAGGACGGCGCGACTGTTCCAATATATTATGAAAGCAGGCTCCCGGATGTTCATGTCCATGGCGCGAATCTGGATATGCTTTTTAACAGGTATTTTCAGGACTATGATGAAAAGGAGCGGGAAGAGATTAAGCGAAAATACGTGACCGAAGAAATAATCGGGCTTGCCTCTACGCGCGTAGAGGCCATTTGTCTCGATATAATTGAACATTATGAAAAATTCATTATGCCTAACAGTTTTAAGGCCCAGATTGTGACTTCAAGCCGGGAGGCCGCGATAATATATAAAGATACCCTTGACAGGTTGAATGCTCCGCCTTCGGCAGTTTTAATTTCTGGAAGCAACAATGATCCACAGCGCCTTAAAAAGCATCATAAGAACCAGGCGGAAGAAAAAGAAATTATCCGGAGCTTTAAAGAAGATCCGGTGGAAAGATTGGCGATTATTGTTGTTTGCGACAAGCTGTTGACAGGTTTCGACGCGCCTGTCGAACAGGTTATGTATATTGACAGCCCGTTAAAAGAGCATACACTTTTACAGGCAATCGCCCGTGTTAACAGGACAGCCGACAAGAAAGATTATGGGCTTATAGTCGATTACTGGGGAATATCACGGGATTTGCAGGAGGCGTTAAATGTGTTTAAGCCTTCTGATATTGAAGATATTTTGCGGGCGATAACCCCTAAAAAAGATGAAATTCCCCGCCTTGAAGCCCGTTACAGGGCCGTAATGCGTTTCTTTGACAGAGCGGATAAATCCAGCCTTGAGGACTGCATAAAAATATTAGAACCGGAAGATATAAGGGCTGATTTTGATGTTTCATTTAGGCGTTTCAGCCAAAGTATGGACATGGTTTTACCCGATCCGTCCGCTTTAAGATATAGCGCGGATTTGAGATGGCTGGGTAAAGTAAGAAACGCGGCGAAAGCTCGTTTTCGCGATTCGGCTCTTGATTTATCAAGCTGTGGAGCAAAA
Source organism: bacterium (assembly GCA_040754625.1). Classification (NCBI taxonomy): domain Bacteria; species bacterium. The sequence goes on from JBFMCF010000093.1 coordinate 20,014, forward strand.
GTCCGCCAGCTTATTGAAGAACATATCAGAACAAATGGAGTCCAGAAACTTCTGGAACCGGTATCAATATTTTCCAAAAAATTCGATGAAGTAGTTGAAGCCTTAAGTTCACCGGAAGCGAAGGCGAGTGAAATTGAACACGCTATTCGCCATGAGATACACGTTCATTTGGAGGAAGATCCCGTTTTTTATCAATCGGTTAAGGAGCGTCTTGAAAAAATTATCGAGGAAAAGAAACAAGAGAGAATAAATGCTGTTGAGGAACTCAAACATTTGCAGGCCCTTGTTAATGAAGCCCGAAATATGGGAAAAACCGCACATGATTTAGGATTTTCAGAGACAGAATATGCCTTATATAAAATTCTTTCGTTTGAAACCAAAACGGAAAAACAAGAGGATAATTTAGTTAAAGAACCAGCCGCTCAATATGGCAAAAAGAAAGATATCCATAAAGATTTGACTCATTCTATTATGGGATCATTAGAAAAACTTACTGTGATTGACTGGATTCATAAGGATGATGTCCAGCGTGAAATGAGAAGGCAGATAAAAGGAATTTTAAGAGAAAAGGGCTGTCAATTCGAGGCAATTGAAAATTTAACGGCTAAGATTATGGATTTGGCAAGAGTGAGGCTTGCAAAATAATGATAGAAAAAGGCACAGTCTCATTTGGCAGAAAAAATATAAACTTTTTTGTTAAACGCAGTAAAAAAAGAAAAACCGTAAGTGTTTTTGTTGATCCTATAGAAGGTGTTTTTTTAAGGGCGCCTTTTAACCTATCGATTGGTTTCCTTTCAAAATTAGTGCATTCCAAAGCTGTATGGATAATAGATAAACAGCGCCACATAAACGAAATCAGGGAGCATTTGCCAAAAAGAGAATTTATTACCGGCGAAACTTTTATGTATTTAGGGAGACAACTGCGGTTAAAAATACTGGAATCTAAAAATAAGCCGACAATTACTGTAAAAGGCGGCAGATTTTTAGTAATAATTCACGGATGGTCGAAGAAGTTAGAAATATATTGGCTCGTTGGTATAAAAAACACGCGAAAATAGTTTTATCCAAAAGGGTAAAAATATACTCGAAGAAATTAAAATTAATTACACCTGAGATAATTCTCGCTAATCAAAGCAAACGGTGGGGCAGTTGTAATCGGAAAGGCCAGATTCGTTTTAACTGGCATATTGTTATGGCGTCCATGTTCTTGGTGGATTATGTAGTTGCTCACGAGTTGTGCCATTTAAAATATGCGAACCATTCAAAAAATTTTTGGAAAATGCTTGGCACAATCCTTCCCGATTATGAAATTCGCCGCGAACGGCTTCGTAGAGAAGGTCCGAAGTATTATTTTTAAATAATCTCTACCCCATTTTCCCATATATTTTAGTGCTAATTTATGTGCTTTATTATTAAATGATGCGACGAATTTCTCGGGACCGACCGCGGCGCACCGATTTTCCCGAGGATAGAAACAGTGAGCGGTGGTCTTGCACTATAAATTATACCGTTTTGAATTTACAATCTGGGCGTCGATGTTCATATCGATATATTCTTCAATTTCACTGAGCGTTTTGTCCACTATTTTCCCGCTTGTCGAAATGGCTAAAAAAGCCCATTGGCTGGATTCCAGGCTGTCATGATGGCCGCTTTCGCAGACGGCAACAATGGCCTGTTTTCCTATCTTGTCTCTTATGCATGAAAGGCGGTGCCTCTTTTCCTTCAGCGAAAAACACGCCTCCAGGTGAAAATCCAAAACCAGTAAACCTATTTTCAATTGTGAATCCCCGATTATAATTTTAAAGGACAATATTTATTTTAATTTAAAAAATCAAAAAATGCAAAAAAATTTTTACCAGGCGTTTGTTAAACTATTTTATTGAACATATTTTATACTCAGAATGAGCGTTTATAAATAATTCTGCTGACATTATTTAAAATCGGATATACAATGTTTTATTAATAGTTATATAAAATTCAGGAAAAAATATGTTACATGTATTAGGAATTGACGCCGGTTCCGTGGCTGTATCATCTGTTTTATTGAATGAAGAAAAACAGATAATTAAAACTTTTTACCGCCTGCATCACGGGGCAATCAGGGAAGCAATTATTGATATCTTGAAAGATATTGATATAAATAAACTTGGCGGCATAGCGTCAACCGCGTCAACACCTGATATTATTAAAGGGGCTGTGAGGTTTGATAACCAGCTTGCCTTGATTACCGCCGTGAAAAAATATCACCCTGGAGCAAGGACCATTCTTAACGTCGGGGGAGAAAATTTCGGTTTAATCACATTTAATGAACAGGGTGAGTATGAAAGTTATAAAACGAATTCCACCTGCGCAGCAGGGACAGGGAGTTTTTTGGACCAGCAGGTGTCGAGGCTTAAACTTGAAAGTATCGAAAAGCTGAGCGAGACCGCTTTTTCCAATAAAAATATTATTCCGCCTATTGCCTCCCGGTGCGCCGTTTTCGCGAAAACAGACCTTATTCACTGCCAGCAGGAGGGGTATTCACCCCCGCAGGTTTGCGACAGCCTTTGTGAGGGATTGGTAAAAAATATTGCCGACACGCTTTTCGGGAATGAAAGTATAAAAAAACCGGTGATTTTTACCGGCGGGGTTTCAAGGAATAAGGCGGTTATAAAACATCTGACTAATTTTTTGGGAAGCGTGCCCGTTGCGGGAGAATATTCTTATCTTTATGGCGCTATTGGCGCGGCGTTGATATTTCTGAACGAGATGCCCAGAAAATCAGGGGTGTCCCAGGACGAGCAGCCGAAAAGCGGAAAAAATTCTCCGGCCGCTTGTTTAAACAGCGCGGAATCTTTTGTTATTGATAATAAGACAAAGTTGCAATATGGGTATAAACCGCTTGAACTTAAGCTTTCAAGTTATCCCGATTTTAAAGGTATAGAAAATTTTAATTATATATCTCCAGGAAAAAGAACCGGGAGTGTGGAGGTTGATATTTATGAAAAGCTCAAGGCCGTGAATAAGGTATACATGGGCATTGATATCGGCTCCACAAGCACAAAAGCGGTAGTCATAAACGAGAGCAATAATATCCTCGCGGGATTTTACACGATGACCGCGGGCGAACCTTTAAAGGCCGTCCAGTTAATATTTGAAGCAATTAATGATATTTGCGCACGGAAAAATATCAGCTTCCAGTTTAAAGGAACGGCCGCGACAGGCGCAGGAAGAAAATTTATCGGGAAGATAATAGGGGCTGACCAGGTAATAGATGAAATTACATCGCATGCGCGGGCGGCTTTTAAACTTGACCCGGAGGTTGATACTATTATTGAAATCGGCGGGCAGGATTCAAAGTTCACTACCCTGAAGAACGGCATGGTTACTTTTTGCGTTATGAACAATGTCTGCGCCGCCGGGACCGGCAGTTTTATTGAAGAACAGGCGCAAAAATTGGGGTGCGCGTTAAGTGAATATTCCGATAGGGCGATGAATAAAGTATCCCCGGTATCGAGCGATCGCTGTACGGTTTTTATGGAACGCGATATTAATCATTTTCTCAGCGATGGATACCCGGTTGACGAAATACTCGCATCGGTCCTCCATTCGGTAAGGGACAACTATTTTTCGAAAGTTGCCGGGGAAGCGAACATCGGGAAAAAAATATTTTTCCAGGGCGCGACAGCGAAAAATAAGGCGCTTGTCGCCGCCTTTGAAAATAAGCTTGATAAGCCTATATATGTTTCAAAGTACTGCCACCTGACCGGGGCGTTCGGGTGCGCGTTAATTCTTGCCGAAAGTAATATCAAACAGTCAAAATTCCGCGGCATATCGCTTTATAAGGATGAAATACCGGTAGAATCGGAAGTATGCAACCTTTGCCACAATAACTGCAAGATTAAAAAAGTGACCGTTCAAAATGAAATAGTAGCGTTCGGTTTTTTATGCGGCAGGGATTATAACAGCGGGAAACACGCTGATAAAAAATCCGGTTTCGACCTTGTCAAAGAATATAAACGGGTGTTTAAAGCTTTCAATAAACCCGGGAAATACAGGTCGAGTATCACTATCGGAATGCCTCACGGGCTGTATCTTTCAGAAGAGAATGTGTTATGGACCCATTTTTTTAATACACTTGGGATAAAAACAATTTCGAGCGAATGGGCTAAAGACACATTTAAAACCGGAAAAAAAACAGCAAAGGCTGAATTCTGCGCGCCGATTACGGAATTCTACGGGCAGGTCAAATATCTTTCGGAGAAATCAGATTATGTGTTTTTGCCTGTTTATTTCGAATCAAGGGAAAAAGAAAAAGATGTGTTCCGGCACTATTGTTATTATAGTCAATTTGCGGTGTCGCTGGTCTCTTCGTCCCAGGGGATTAAATTAAAAAATAAATCCATTACGCCGGTCATTTATCCCGGGGATTTTATGACAAAAGTGGAGCTTTACAGAGCGTTAAGGCCGGCCATAGGCGCCGATTACTGGTCGATCGCTTCCGCTTATGACGCCGCTCTTGAATTTTATAAAGAGAGCAGGTCAAAAATTCAGAACATATATCAAAGAGAGATAGCCCAGGGGGATGATATAAAAGTCATGCTTCTCGGGAGGCCCTATGTTGTTCTCGACAATAACATGAATAAAGGTATCCCGGGAATTTTCGGGGGCCTTAACACAAAGGTTTTTTATCATGATATGCTTGCTTACACCAAAAATGATGTCAGGGAAATCGAGCCTTTATTGAGGGCGTTTCATTGGAATTATACCGCCAGGATCCTCGCGGTATCGGCTGTTATCGCGAAAACAAAAGGGATTTATCCCGTGTATATATCAAGTTTTAAATGTTCTCCTGATTCTTTCGCCATTGAATATTTTAAACGCATTATGGAAGATTATGAAAAGCCGTATATTATTCTTGACCTTGATGAACACGGGTCAAACGTGGGTTATGAAACGAGGATCGAGGCCGCTGTCCGTGCGTTCAGGAACCATTTCAACCAGAAGAAATCCCCTGCTGTTTACAAAAATTATCTTTCAGTGAACCCGGAAACCGAGGTTGAAATAACCAAAAAAACACTTCTTTTCCCGAGCTGGGATGACCTGACGGTAAAACTTGTTGAAGCGGTTCTGAAAAAAGAAGGGATAGACGCGAGACTGGTTCCCGTGACGGAACAAGCCATTAAATTTGGATTAAAAAGCAATAAAGGGCAGTGCCTGCCGGTCAGCATTATATATCAAAGTTTCATCGATTATATAAAAGAAAACAATCTTAATCCTCTTGATACAGCCGTATGGATGCTTAATTCAAGGCTCGCGTGCAATATAAGGCTTTATCCGTATCTTGTAAAAAGCATGTTTAAATCTTACGGTAACGGAATGGAGCATATTTCTGTTTACACAGGAAGCCTGTCGCTGATGGACATATCGCTGAAGGCCGGGGTCGAGACCTATTTCGCGTATATGTTCGGCGGCATGATAAGAAAAATGGGTTGTAAAATAAGGCCGTATGAAAGAGATAAAGGCAGTACGGACAAGGTAATCGGCCAATCGGTAAATATTTTTTATGACGCTTTTATCGGGAAAAAACCGCTGGAAAAAGCGGTGGTTGAAGTCGTCGGGAATTTTAAAAACATTAGGATAGAAAAAACAAACCGGCCTAAAATAGCGCTTTTTGGAGACCTTTATGTGAGGGACAACGATATTATGAACCAGTACCTTGTGAAATTTATAGAAGACGTGGGCGGGGAGGTTATTACCGTATCCTTGAGCGATTTCGCTAAAATGGTCACTAATTCATACGTGAAAAGATGGCTCTGGGATGGGCGCATTAAAGACGCGATTACGAGCAAGGGTGTTATGATGATGGCGGGGACCATTGAGAACATTTACTACAAGCATTTTAATGAAATACTTAAGGAAAAAGAAACAAAAAAACCCATCGACCTCAAATTTATAATGGAAAAATTTCATGTGATGCCGGAACACGCGGGAGAATCAATGGATAATCTTATTACGATCTTTTCCCTGCTTGAACAATACCCGGATATTTCACTTTTTGCCCAGCTAAGCCCGGCTTTCTGCTGCGCGGGGCTTATCACCGAAGCGATGACGCCTTCCATTGAATCTGTTACCGGCGTTCCGATCGTTTCCCTGACCTATGACGGGACGGGGAAAAAACAGAATGACAAATTGATTCCCTATATTAAATTTCCCAAGAAAAGAACAATCCGCTCAATGCAGGCGTAATCATTTACTTTAAAAATCTTTTCTTTAATCCTCCGAAACCAAATAAGCCGGTTGCCAGACTTCCCAGTAAAAGCATTGTGCCGGGTTCAGGGACTTGAGTATTAGAATCTTCAACGTTCATATTATCCACACTTGGCCAGTATACATATGAACCGGCAGGAACGGGTAATCCTCCATCACTTGGCGGTAAATCATACATCGGGTTCCATGGATTTGCGGTCCCCCATGGAGCGTAAAAAATAAGTTTGCTTACGTTGTCCGTCTCAACGGAGACTGTAAGCCAGGTGTTCCAGTCTGTGTAGTTTGTTAAATCGGCAGTTCCGCTCCAGACTTCATTATTGTTATTGTCAAATGCCGCAATATTCATCGGCCCAAAAGTATGCCTGGAATCCTGGTAGCCCGGAGTGGGCAGACCGTTTATTTCAAATTGTTTTAAGTATTTAGGAGTGTCAAATATCAGATAATCATTGCCGGCATAACCCTGCATAAAAAGATGCCCGCCGCCGTAACCATTCCACCATGCGTTATAACTTAAAGTAAGCCCGTATTCTTCATATCTCCATTCAGGGGGATGATCATAGGAATCCCAGCCGGAAGGCATATTATCGAATGTCATGATGTAACAATAAGAAGCATTAATTAAAAGCAGAAAAAACAATAAACAAGCGGTTAAAACACCTTTCATTTTTTTCATAATTTTCCATCCCCCTTTTGAAGTTTCTTAAAATCGCAAATTATCTTGGCTTAAAAAAACTAACATAAATTATATCATGATAAAATATATAAGTAAAGGATTATTTTATTGATTGTTATTGCTGTTATAAAATCGGATAGAATGTTTCAGCAAAAAAGGGTAAAATATAAAATTATTTATGGGAAAGTTTGGGCAGGCCCGATGATTAAGAGCAAAGAAAAACAAACCGCGATAATGCTGATAATTCTTTTTGGTATTATCAGTTTATTCGGGGATATTATTTATGAAGGCGCGCGCAGTGTCTATGGCCCATTTGCCAAAATCATCGGAATGGACATCGTCTTACTCGGATTTATAACCGGTATGGCAGAATTTCTCGGCTACTTTATCAGGTTCATTTCCGGTTATCTTTCCGATAAAACAAAGGCTTACTGGATATTTACGATTGCCGGATATGGAATGATTATAAGCATTCCTCTCCTGTCGATGGCCTCTGTATGGCAGACTGTCGCGATATTAATTATCTGTGAAAGGCTGGGCAAGGCTGTGAGGAGCCCCGCTAAAGATACTATTTTATCAAGCATAGTAGGGCCGGTCGGGACCGGATGGGGTTTTGCGCTGCATGAAGCTATGGACCAAACTGGCGCGATTATCGGGCCTTTGATTTTTACCGGAATATTTCTTGCCGGAACAGGGGCCGTAAAAACCATATCGGATTACCAGATGGGGTTCCGGCTGCTGTGGATACCATTTATAATTGTTATGATAGCTGTGCTGCTGGCGTTTTTAAAAGCGCCTGATCCTGGAAAATTTGAAGCCAAATTTGATTTGCAAAACCCTCCCGGTAAATTATCAAAGATATTCTGGTTGTATGCAATTTTTACTTTTGTTACAACACTGGGTTTTGTGAGCTTTGTAATATTGGGATACCATTTTAAAGACAAGGGTATAATCAGCGACGCGCAAATTCCCGTGTTTTATTCAATAGCGATGGGTCTTGACGCGGTTGCGGCCTTGATAATCGGGAGAATTTATGACAGGTTGAAAGAAAAATATAATAATGAAAGGGCGGGGACCAAGATTCTTTTTATAATCCCCCTGTTTACCTTGTTTATCCCTTTTTTCGGTTTTATGAAAAATATTTTATTTATCACAATAGCTGTTGTGTTATGGGGTATTGTAATGGGAACCCATGAAACCATTATGAAATCAACAATTGCCGACTTAACGCATTTTAAGAAAAGAGGGCTGGGGTACGGGATATTTAACATGGTGTATGGGCTCGCGGTGTTTTTTGGAAGTTTATTAATGGGGCTGTTATATAAAATCCACATAACATTAATAATAATACTGGTTATAAATGTTGAAATTGCGGCTTTAGTTATATATTTCGTATTGCTTAAAGAGGCTAAGGAGAGAGAGGCAAATTGAATCGCAAAAAAGTTAACAAGCTGTATTTCCTAAAAAGTGCTCAGGATAAGGAGCCTAACACTCCCTGGCCGTTAAGATAATCTTCTTTCAGGCTCGAGTTTGCTTCCAAAATTGCGTTTTATTTCTTCAATGGTCTGTGAAATGTTTTCTAATCTGGCGGAATAGCGTAACTTTATGCGGGACTCAAAATCTTTCAACTGTTCCAGCAATTTATAGAGGCTGTTGTCATCTATCCTTTGGATGTTCACGATATTAAGAACAATATCGGCCTTTTTTTCCCTGATAAATAAACCAGACAGTTTATGCTGTAAATTTTTCACGTTTATCGAATCCAGGATACCGTGCAGTTCCAGGTGTATATTATTGCCTGAGACAGCGTTCTTTAATTTGATTTCAAGCGTGTTAAGAGTAAGGTCGGGCAGGAGTTTTCCTTTTAATACCGCGGGGAAAAAGTTAAACTCAGGTTTGTGGTATCTTGTATAATGCGTTTTCGGCTGTTTAACATCGCCCGCTGTTTTTAATTTAAAATATTCTTTAACGGCATAAAGATAAGCTCCAAGCGTCAATAACTTCTGCTTTATGGTTTTTGGCCCCAGGGTTTTTTCATATAAGCTTATGACCCGTTCCGTTATTTTTCTTGTGAGGGTATTCGGCATAAAAGTTTTCAGGACATTCAGGAGAGGATAATACCGCACACAGTTTTCCCTTAACTGGTTATTCCGCATTTTGAGCCACGGGTCATCCCGGTATTTTTGCGTGTAAAGATACCCCTGCATGTTTGTTTCAACCATTCTTAGTATAGAAGGCCCCAGCTCGCGGTAGTCTTTAAGAAATGCGTCGCGAAGGTATATCTCAGACTCTTCAGGCGTGAATTCAGGGTGTTTAAACCAAAGGCGGTGCTGGCCGTGCCATTCTTCGTAAGGGACATCTTCGCGCAAAAGCCCTTTTTTCTTATAATCAAGATATAGCTGTGTCTGAGGGAGAGGGCCAAGCTGCATGAATTGGACAAAATCAGGCCTTAAGTCCAGCGTGTAATCAACATCCTCCCAGATGGTTTTTTTGTCATGATGTTCCTGGAAAAGTATTGTAGAGGCAAGGACGGAAATTCCATGGTTTCTCAATTCAGTAAAGAGCTTTTTCATGTCTATATTTTTATTTTTTGTATAGCAGTAGTCTTTGGATTCAACACCGATCCATATAAACCTTATGCCTATTTCAAACATGAATTTGACCCCAACTTCATTTATCGTTTCAGCCGAGGAGAAAACCCCGAAATAATAATGTTTTTTATGGGTTTTCATTAACTCCAGGAGTTCAATGGCCCTGTTTTTGGATTTAAGAAAATTTTCATCCATGACAAAGAAATCAACGCATCCAAGTTCATTTTCCATTTTTCGCATGACGTTAAACATCTCGAGGCTGGTTTTAAAGAAAGGAGTGTATTTAAAGCTAAACATGTGGGTTGTACAGCAGAAACGGCACCCGTTGGGGCATCCCACACCGGGCAAAAGAACGCCTGTTGTGTCGTTTATGGGTATGCCCATGATTTTCCTGTTGTCCGATGAAGAAAGTGAGACATGCTTTACCGGGGCGTCTTCAGGCTCCCCGAATATTTTACGAAGGCCTGTTACTCCTTCGCCTTTTACAATATGGTCGCAATCTATCATCTTTTCAAGGCCGGGTATATGCGTGCCGTGGCCACCAAGGATTATTTTTGATTTTGGGGAATATTCGCGGATAAGTTCGCACATTTTTTTAGCTTTTATGAAATTAGGTGTGATAAAGGAAATGCCGACATAATCATACCCTTTTTTGATTTCCCTGATAAAACGTTTTATGGACGGGAAATCCAAAACGGTACTCGGCATGTTAACGTTCTCGGCCAATAAATAAAGGTTAAAGCTTTTATGATGGTAACGGAAGGAGAAAATTCCCTGCTCTCTCGTGACCTGATTATGGAAAAGCTCCATAATATTTTCTTTGCGGCCGTATTCATCGTCGACCCCGTAAGGTTTAAAAACTGAGGACAATAATAACTTCACCCAGCCCTTCCTCCTATTAGTATTCCTAAACTAACTATTAACCCTAATCCTTCCTTTTATTATTCAGGAAGGGCTGGGTTCATTTTCTATTATCAGTTATTATATATTTAATATGCTGAATTGTAAAGATAAATATTTCCCCCATCCTTCCTAGTGCTCTGGCAAATTAATTTTTGATAGATAGAATGCCCCAGATTTGAGACAATTTCGACGAAGGACGACGCGATGTATCCGCAGTGATACATCAAGGAGGAGTGAGGAAGAAATTGACCAAAGATGGGCATTCCCGAAGGGCAGGGCTCTTTTGCCCTGCTTCTGCGTTGCTCGTCGCTTACCATACCGCAGAGGGTATGTTGCGCTACGAGCGCCTTGAATCAGGACAAAATAGCCTCTGCTATCTATCAAAAATTAACTTGCCAGAGCACTATAAGCGGTTTCATAAGTTTCTTCTACTACAGTTAGCTACAGGACTTATGCACTGCGTTATCGGCACAAAATGTCCTCGACATAGCACTGCTATGCCTCCGGGCATTTTGCGCCTGCTGCCTTGTTCATAAGTCCTTCGCTTAACTTCGTGACGAATCGACTTATGAAATCGCTTCTAAAAAATCCCCGTGGAATGCCGATAAATTTAAGTAGTATTTTGCTTTAAATCAAATCGTAAATAATGTTTTATAATAAAACGCGAAATGAACATAAAACACAAAACATTTTCCGGCGGGTATAAACTGAAAAATTTTGAGGGGGAGCCGAAAGAGACCCTGATTGAGCTTGGAATCCCGGAAATGGTGGCTATTCCTTTAAAGCAGGGTTTTGGGAAAGAAGTCCCCCCGGTTGTCCGGCAGGGGCAGAGAGTGAAAGCAGGCCAGATTATCGGCAGGGATGACGATTCGATTTCAACTCCCGTCCACGCGAGTATCGGAGGGATTGTCGAGGAAATAAAAAAAATAGATTACCTGCATGGAAAAGTAGATGCCGTAGTGATAAAATCAGATGGTTCTGCCGATTGGCAGTCCCTGCAGGGCCATAATTACGATTGGAAAGGAAAATCTTCCGAAAAAATTGAAGAATCATTGTATTTATCAGGTGTTACCGCTTTGAACAGGGGAGGCATTCCCACCCGCTATAAGAGTTCCCCGATTTTCCCCGGACAGGTTCAGGACGTAATTATTCATGGGATTGGTTCAGATGTATACAGCCTTTCTTCATTTTTATTATTGAAAGACTCATGGATTTCTAATTTTGTCGACGGCATAAAAATTCTAAAAAAGATTATGCCCGGCGCACGGTTTCATATCGCCTTCGGCGAAGGCAGGGGAACATTAATAGAAAAAATTTACAGCCTTCTGGATGATGAAACCGTTACGTTTTACAGCCTGGCCTCAAAATACCCGCAGGCATTCGACGAAATCCTTATTTCCACGATTTTAGGGAAGACTTTTCCTTACGGAAAAATACCGACGGACATCGGCGTGGTGGTTTTTCATATACAGAATGTCATCCAGGTTTACGAGGCCGTTACAATGGGGAAACCCTTCATAGAAAGGACCATCGCCCTTTGCGGCCATGGATTCAGAGAAAGTTTGTATGTTAAGACGCGGATAGGGACACCGGTGGAATATATTATTAAAGGAAGAATAAATGAAGACGAGGATTTGCGGTTTGTAATAAACAGCCTTTTGAACGGCATTGGGATTATGGATTTATCCCTGCCTTTAGACCGGACGTGTTACAAGATAATTTCAGTTTCAGAAAAAAAACCGGAAGAAATTTTTCCTTTTATAAAACTTGGTTTTGGCGATGACTCCTATTCAAACACGTTCCCGCCCAATGTTTTAGGTTTTAAAAAAATCATAAATACCAATATGCGCGGGGAGAGAAGGGCATGCGTGTCCTGCGGGTTTTGCGAGGAGGTCTGCCCTGTCGGGATAATACCGCATCTTATTTATAAATATTTTGAAAAAGGAATTATTGACGAAACGCTGATGACCCTTAAAATGTTCAGTTGTGTGGGATGTAATCTTTGCAGTTACGTCTGCCCTTCAAAAATACCGGTGTCAAAATATATCATGGAAGGGAAACTGAAACTCATCAATGAAGGCCGCGACGCGTTTTCGTTTAAGCTGCCTTATGTTGATTTGAAAGGGTTTGAGGAGTACAGGGGAATTAAATAATAAGTACACTGGGTCGCCAGTGCACCATGTCGCCAGTTGAGAAGAAAAGAAATTCTTTTTGAAAAACTGGTGACATAGTGACTGGTTCTCTGGTGCTCGGTATAATTATTATGGAATCAAAAAATACACATTTGAAAATTTTGTCCAATGTAGTTAAAGGGATTCTTTACGGTACGGATTCAAGGACGGAGCACGCGCCGCACATCCTGGACCACTTGGAATTGAAGCGGTATATGTTCTTCGTGATTATCGCGCTTATGCCGAGTGTGATAGCGTCGGTATATTTTTTCGGGACAAGGGTAATAAAAATCATTCTTGTTTCCTATATTTTCGGCGGAATAGTTGAAGTGGCGTTCGCCCTTATAAGGAAAAAGGACATTGAAGAGGGTTTTTTTGTCACGGGACTGATTTTCCCGCTTATCCTGCCGCCTACCGTGCCTTTATGGATTGTTGCTTCAGGGATCATATTCGGGACATTTTTCGGGAAAGAGGTTTTCGGGGGCACAGGTAGAAATATTTTTAATCCCGCATTAACCGGGAGGGTGTTTATTACAATCGCTTTTCCTGAAATCATGACGGCAAGCTGGCAGGTCCCGCTGACGGACGCGATAACTTCCGCGACACCCCTTACAATGTTTAAAACCGAACATTTTATTACATCATACCGCGACCTTTTAATGGGAAATGTTTCAGGAAGCCTTGGGGAAACTTTTCGCTTGGGAATAATTATAGGCGGTGTGTTTTTAATGTGGACAAAGGTCAGCAACTGGCGTGTCCCTTTTTCATATCTTGGTTCAGTCTTTATGTTTTCACTGGCCGGGAACATGCTTTTCCCGTCTAAGATAGCGCCTTTTTTATTCCAGCTTTTGTCAGGCGGGCTTTTATTTTGCGCAATGTTTATGGCAACCGATCCTGTAACTTCGCCTTTTACAAGGGAGGGTAAATATGTCTTTGGGGTCCTGTGCGGGCTTTTTACGGTTTTAATACGAAGCTTTTCAGGTTATGTGGAGGGCGTGATGTTCAGCATTCTTTTAATGAACGCGTTCAGCCCTTTGATAGACCAGGTTATTTTGAAGATAAAATATAAGCCGCTGGCATGATATAAAAGAAAACTAAAGAACGGAAAATACCCAGGAGAATGGTGTGAAGGAAAAAATTAAAATGGTTATATTTGTCGTTATACTGGGGACAGTGTGCACTTTTTCCCTTGTGGCCATAAACGGTTATACGGCGCCGATTGTCGAGAAGAATAAGGAAATAAAAATCAAAAAAAGTCTTTTAGAGGCGTATGGTATTTCTTATGAAAAGGGAAATAAAGAAAATATAGAAAAAATTTTCATGGAAAATGTAACTGTATCCGGGAATGAAGGCAAAAAAATTTATATTAATAAGGATAAAGAAACAGCCTTTGAATTCGCGGGCTCCGGGCTCTGGGGGCCGATTACAGGTGTTATTTCTTTTATGCCGGACCTCGAAACAATTAAAAACATTGTGATAATCCACCAGGAAGAGACCCCGGGGCTGGGCGGGAGGATAGGTGAGAAGGCGTATCTTGACAAATTTAAAGATAAAAAATTTCTGCCGGACATAAAAATAGTCCCGCCGGGAAAAGCGCAGAAAGAAAATGAGATTGACGGGATTACCGGCGCGACAATGACGGTTAAGGCGTTTGAGAAACTGGTTAATAAACAGGTGGAAATGTATAGGAATAGTTTGAAAAGCAAAAAAAATTGAATTTATTTTTTTGCTCAAATAACCCCTATTAATCTCCCCTTATCAGGGGAGTAATTCGTGTTATCCCCCCTGGTAAGGGGGAATAAAAAGGGGGTTAAAATACAGAATATGTCAAAGATAACCCAATCCAAAAGCTATAAAGTTCTCATGGACGGCCTCTGGAACGACCATCCCGTCTGCAGTATGATACTTGGGATATGTTCGTCCCTTGCCATAACAAACAAGCTTGAAAATGCCATTGTTATGGGATTGGGCGTAACATTCTGCCTGGTTTGCACCGCGGTTTTTATTTCGGCGATGCGGAATTTTATACCGTCGCACGCGAGAATGATAGTTTACATGATTGTTATAGCCTCATTTGTCATAATAGTCGACAGGTTTATAAAAGCGTATTATCCCGATATAAGCGAGGCAATCGGGCCTTATATCGGTTTAATAATTACCAATTGCATTCTTATGGGAAGGGCGGAAGCGTTTGCGATAAAAAACGGTATTTTTTACTCGGTTTTGGATGGGATTGGTTATGGGCTTGGATACACTTACACGTTAGTTGTTTTTTCGGTCATCAGGGAATCGTTTGGTTTTGGAAGCATATTGGGAATGAGGGTCATGCCTCAGAATTGGACAAACTGGGTGGTTATGGTCATGGCACCGGGCGCGTTTTTTGTTTTAAGCCTTTATTTATGGATATATAAGACATTGAGAAGCGTTCGCGTAGAAAGGAAAAGTGTTGTTAACAAGGGGCATGACCTCTTGTTGAGGAGTAAAAAGTGACAAAACTATTAATCATTTTTTTCGCGACGATTTGGACAAACAATATTGCGTTTACATATATCCTTGGAATGTGCCCTTTTATTTCACTTTCACGAAGCATGAAAACCGCTGTCGGAATGAGTATTGCCGTGGTTTTTGTGGTTGTTTTGACCGCGGCCATAAACTGGCCTGTTTATCATCTTATCCTGGTCCCGTATAAAAGCGAGATTATTTATTATATAGTTTTTATCATTGTAATCGCGGCGACTGTTCAATTGCTTGAAATGATAATGGGTAAATTTTTCCCGGTGCTTGAAGCGATGTTCGGGATTTTTCTCCCTTTGATTACAGTTAATTGCATTGTCCTGGCTGTGTCCCTTTTTATGGTTTTAAGAAATTATTCTTTCCGGGAATCGATTGTTTTTGCGTTTGGTTCAAGCGTGGGGTGGATGTTCGCGATTATTGTTGTAGCGGCGATCAATGAAAAATTAAATTTGATTGGAGACATTCCTGATGGTTTAAAGGGGCCCGGAATTGTTTTGATTATCGCGGGGATAATTTCATTGGCATTTCTGGGGTTCGCGGGAATGGTTAATTTGTAGGGGCTCAAAATTTTGAGCCCCTACATATAATTTATTAATATTATGACTACTATCTTAATAATGGACCTGATTTTGATAGCGGTGACGGTTTTGATCCTCATAGGCGAGAAATTACTGCTTAATTACGGGGAATGCAAAATAACAATCGAGCAAAACGGGAAAAGAAAAGAATTGAAGGTCCAGGGAGGGAGGACACTCCTGGATTACCTTGTTGAGAACAAAATCGATATTTCTTCATCGTGCGGCGGAAAATCAAGCTGCGGTTACTGCAAGATAAAAATAATAAAGGGCGGGGGTGAGATATTTCCCCAGGAAGAAGTGTTTATGACCCGTGAAGAAAAACGCAGCGGGATGCGGCTTGCGTGTCAGGTCAGGGTAAAAGAGGATATCGAAATTTATATACCGGATTTTTTAGAAACTATTAAAGGAATGGTCAGGAACCGGAGTTACGACCCGGCCAAACGCTGGCAGTTCAGGATAAAAAACCAGGTTTATTACGATGTTGATTTAAAGGAACAGTACCTTGCCCCGGGAGAGAAAGAGATAATCGATAAAATATTTGACGAGGTTAAAAATATAAAAGGCCCGCTGATGCCGGTCCTTCAAAAATCTAATGAGGCTTTCAGGTATTTGTCTGAACCTGTTTTAAGGTATATATCACAGAGACTGGAGATACCGGTAAGCGTTACATTTAGAATCGCTACCTTTTATAACGCGTTCAGTTTAAAGCCGAAAGGCAGGTACCAGGTGGATGTGTGTCTGGGTACCGCGTGTCACGTAAAGGGCGCCGCGGACCTTATTCTTGCTCTTGAAAAAGGGTTAAATCTTAAAACAGGGGAAACCACGAAAGACATGCGGTTCAGCCTTGAAACAGTCAGGTGTCTCGGCTGCTGCGGGCTCGCGCCCGCGCTGAAGATCAACCAGGATGTGTATGGGCTGATGACAAGGAAGAAGGCACCGGAACTGGTCAAAAAATATGAAAAAACTGAAAATTGAAGATCTTGACAGGATTTCTAAAACGCTTGAAGAAATAATTCGCGGCCGCGAAGGCAAAATCCTGGACAACGGAAAGAAATACCTGATGCTTTGCGGCGGGACCGGTTGTATCTCAAACAAGTCTTTTAAGGTAAGGGACGCCCTTCAGGCTGAAATAAAAAAACGGAACCTGGAGGAAAAAACATCCGTCGTTATAACAGGGTGCAACGCGTTTTGCGCGAAAGGGCCGATCATTATTGTTATGCCGGACGGGATATTTTATCACAGCGTGACAGAGGAGATTGTCCCCGAGCTTGTGGATGAGCATCTTATAAAAGGTAAACCTTTCGAAAAACTCATGTATGTTTCGGAAAAGACAAATACCACGATCCCAAAAATCAAAGACATTCCTTTTTTCGCGAGGCAAACGATTGTTTCATTAAAAAACAGGGGAATAATAGACCCTGAAAATATAGATGATTACATCGCGATAAACGGTTACAGGGCACTCGCGAAGGCGCTTTCCAAAATGACGCCGGCGGAAATAATAGATGAGATAAAAAAATCTGGGCTTCGCGGAAGGGGCGGGGCCGGTTTTCCCGCGGGCTTAAAATGGGAGATGTGCAGGAATGCCCGGGGAAATATTAAATACGTGGTATGTAACGCTGATGAAGGTGATCCTGGCGCTTACATGGACAGGAGTATTATAGAACTTGACCCGCATTCTGTCCTTGAAGGCATGCTGATAGCTGCTCTTGCGGTAGGCGCGAACGAAGGATATATTTATATAAGGACCGAATATCCTCTTGCGAGGCAAAGGCTTGAGACCGCGATTAAACAGGCAAGAGAATACGGGATACTCGGCAAAAATATTTTCGGGACTGATTTTTATTGTGACATTTTTATCAGGCAGGGATCAGGCGCGTTTGTGTGCGGAGAGGCCACGGCGCTTGTCGCGTCGATAGAAGGAAAATACCCCGAACCGAGGCATAAACCGCCGCACCTTGTCGATTCAGGGCTCTGGGGGAAACCCACATCGCTGAACAATGTTGAGACTTTCGCGACGGTGCCTTCCATTATAAATAACGGCGCTGAATGGTTTAATAAAATCGGGACGGAAAAGAGCAAAGGGACAAAGGTATTTTCTCTTGTCGGCAAAATTCAAAACAGCGGGCTTGTGGAAGTCCCGATGGGGATTACTTTAAAGGAAATAATTTTTGACATAGGAGGAGGTATCCCGAAGGGCAAAAAATTTAAAGCGGTCCAGACTGGCGGGCCGTCAGGCGGGTGTATTCCCGAAAGCCTGCTGGACCTGCCCGTCGATTATGAAAGGCTCGCGGGAGCCGGTTCGATAATGGGTTCCGGCGGGATGATTGTCATGGACGAGGACACCTGTATGGTAGATGTGGCGCGGTATTATATCGAGTTTACAAACGACGAATCCTGCGGGAGATGTTCATCATGCAGGGACGGTTCGTCCGCGATACTTGAAATATTGGAAAGGATATGTAAAGGCGAAGGCAGTGAAGATGACCTTGTTTTTCTTGAGGAGCTTTCCGCGGTCATAAAGGACGCGTCAATGTGCGGGTTGGGGCAGAGCCTGCCGAACCCTGTTTTGACAACGCTCCGTTATTTTAAAGATGAATATGAAGCGCATATAAAAGAAAAAAAATGCCCTGCGAAAGTTTGCAAGACGCTGATAAGATATCATATTGATGAGAAAAAATGCACCGGATGCATGCTTTGCGCTAAAAATTGCGCAAGCGGTGCAATTTCGGGCGAAGCTAAAAAAATCCATAAAATTGATTTGGATAAATGCGTAAAATGCGGGCTGTGCATGGAACTGTGCAGGTTTAAGGCAGTGGTGGTGGAATAGAAATTTTGTCTAACCCACTTTTATTCCCCCTTATCAGGGGGATAAAGAAACTGGGTGGGAATAATTCTGATTACTCCCCTGATAAGGGGAGATTAAGAGGGGTTTTTAATGTTTTTCCGCCAGAGGCGGATCTGCCTTAGGCATGAAATTTAGCTCAAAAAAATTAGGCAAAAATTTTAAAATGATAAATATAATAATCGACGGCAAAAATTTACAAATGGAGGAAGGAAAAACAATCCTTGAGGCGGCCAGGGAAGCCAGTATAAGAATACCCACGCTTTGTTATCACAAAATGCTTACGCCTTACGGTTCATGCAGATTGTGCCTTGTTGAAGTTATCCGCGGCGGCCGCACGGCCATCCACTCGTCGTGCCTTTACAAGGTTACAGAAGGCCTTGAGGTTAAAACGAATACGGAGAGGTTGAGAAAAATCCGAAAGATTATTCTGGAGCTTTTGCTCGCAAGGTGTCCTGATGCTGAAGCGGTCAAAGCGCTCGCGGAGGAATATGGAATAACACAGGTAAGGATCAGCCGTAAAAATAAAGAGGACTGTATTTTGTGCGGCTTGTGTGTTCGCGTGTGCAAAGAAATAACAGGAATGAACGCGATAAATTTTACAGGGAGGGGCTCCCGGAAAAAAGTCCAAACCCCGTTTAATAAAATTTCCGAGACCTGTATCGGGTGTGGAGCCTGCGCCTATATTTGTCCAATAAAGGCTATAAAGATTGAAGAAAAGGTCGAAATATGAAAAAATATTAGTTATGCCTGACGGCAACTGGCTTTCCCATACCTCAAAGGCCGTGGAAAATATTCTCGCGGACAAAACCTACAAAGATAATGCCCGCAAATATAAAAAAATACTGGAAAAATACAATGGCCCCAAAATGGGGGCCGAATTGATAGGGAAATATTTACAAATACCGGAAGAAAATTAGCAATCAGGCTGAAACCGAAATTGTGAAAATTTATATGGAGGGTATAAATTTTGTAATCGGTCAGTTATCAGTGGTAGCCGCAACCTTTAGGTTGCGGAAGTAGTTGGAATATAAGCATTTTTTAACGCAAGCTAAAGCTTGCGCCTACCGAAAACCACCAATAACTGACCGGTTACTAAATTTTTAAATATAATATTGATAAAATAATATTATTGTGGTAAAGTAATTATGTCGAAAGTAAAGCAGATTGGAGGTGTAATCATGTCATCAATAGTTAAAGTAAGCGGTAAAAACCAGATTGTTGTACCAAAAGAGGCAAGAGAATCCTTACATATAAAGAGCGGAACGAAACTTCTGGTAATGGTGAAAGAAGGAAGAGTCATTCTTGTCCCCGAGCCCGATGATTACGTTAAAGCCCTTAAGGGGTTAGGTAAAGAGGTATGGGAAGAGAGTGCTGAATATCTGAAAAAGGAAAGGGAAAACTGGTGAACCTGATTGAACGGATAAGTTCATGCAAAAAAATTTCGCTTGATACATCTGTTTTTATTTATCATTTTGAAGAAAACCCGCGCTATCTAAAACTCACCCAGCAGATTTTAAACTTCATTGCTTCCCAAAAAATCAATGCCTTTTGTTCTGAACTGATTATACTTGAAATACTGGTACAGCCCTATAAAAAAGAAGGGAATGACCTGATCGACCGCTACGAAATTTTATTAAGCAATTTCCCTCATTTGACCATTCTTCCGGTCGACCGTTCTGTTTTAAGGAAGGCTGCTGAACTCAGGGCAAGGTACCATATAAAAAGTCCCGATGCAATTCATCTTGCCAGCGCAATTAATTCCGAATCTGAAATTTTTATTGGGAATGATAGAAATTTATCAAAAGTAGATGATGTAGACGTGATTTTTTTAGATGAGTATTTATAGAATTAAAAATTCCTCGTCCCACGCTTCTTAAAAGAGTAGTGCTCTGGCAAATAAATTTATGCTTGAACAAAATAGAAAAATACTTTATATCGAGAACCTGCGGATTTTGCTTACGATACTGATTATTATGCTTCATATAGCCGTGACATACGGCTCCGCCGGTTCATGGTATTATTATGAACGATCTGATGACGCAATCTCGAATATCTTATTGACAATGTTTACGGCTGTTGTCCAGTCTTTTTCCCTGGGTTTTTTCTTTTTAATATCCGCGTATTTCACGCCTGCTTCATTTGAACGAAAAGGCCTGAAAAGTTTTTTAAAAAGCCGCCTTTTACATCTGGGAATTCCATTTGTATTTTATTACTTCGTTATTAATCCCTTAATATTATATATTCTGAAAACCATTTTTATGGGAGAACATGTCCAGAGCAAAAATCTGTTCGGGCCCGGGCCTTTATGGTTTGTTGAAACCTTGTTTATTTTTAACATGGTTTACGCGTTATGGGCCGGTTTTTCCGGCATGGAGGAAACAGGACGTCAAAGATTGCCCCCGCGCAATAAAAATATTTTGGTATATTTGATAATCTTGTCTTTTATAAATTTTATTATTAGAATGTTTTGCCCTGCCGGAAAGTGGTTTTTTGATTTTCAGCCGGCGTTTTACCCGGGATATATCAGTTTATTTATAACCGGGATAATTGCAGGGAGAAATAAATGGTTTGATAATTTTCCAGAAACCGCCGGGAAAAGGTGGCTTATCGTGTCTCTCACGCTTATTTTACTTCTTCCTTTCATTATGTTTTTCAGCGGCGCCGTAAATGATGTTTCTCCTTTTCTCGGTGGATTTACATGGCAGTCACTGCTTTATTCTTCATGGGAGGCATTCACGGGTGTCGGAATTATCGCGGGGCTTTTTGTTATATTCCGTAAAAAGTTTAACCGGCAGGGCGATTTGGCGAAAATAATGTCTGATAACGCGTATCCGGTGTATATTTTCCACCCGCCGGTGATTGTTTTTCTTGCCTATTCTGTTAGAAATGTTTTAATGCATCCATTGTTGAAATTTTTATTTGTTTCAATTGCAGGTGTTCCATTGTGTTTTCTGATAAGCCGTTATATAATTAAAAAAATCCCGTTCGCGAAAAAAATATTATAGGGATTAAAAATGAAACGTATAATTTCAGCAGTTTTTATATTTTGCCTTTTAGCGGGATGCCTGAAAAGTTCGAATAAACTTTCTCCCCTGGGTGAAGATGCCGTAATACTCGCGTTTGGCGACAGCCTTACATTCGGCACGGGCGCGAGAGCGGACGAAAGCTACCCGGCAATTTTGGAGAGCCTTATTGGCCGCAAGGTAGTTAATGTTGGGGTGCCCGGGGAAATCACACTGAGCGGGCTGAAAAGGCTTCCCGGTTTGCTTGATGAATATAATCCTGCCTTATTAATTTTATGCCACGGCGGGAATGATTTAATTCGCAGGATGGATGAAAAACAGGCTGTAAACAACATAAAGGAAATGATAAGCTAAAAGCAGGAATATCGATGTAGTCCTTTTAGGCGTTCCAAGGTTTGGCATATTGCTGTCGGGGGCCGAATTTTATAAAGATATCGCGGAAGAATTCGATATCCCTTACGATAATGAAACGCTGCCTGAAATTCTGATAAAACCTGATTTAAAAAGCGACCAGATTCATCCGAATGCGCAAGGTTACAGAAAAATGGCTGAAACACTGGCAAAATTGCTGAAAAAACACGGGGCGATTTAATAATTTTAAATTTGATTTATCCCGCCTTGTTTTTCCCTGCAAGCTTAATAACCTTCATAATCATATTTTGAGAACTTTTATTTTTAATTTTTCTGAAGGATTTTAAAAGCTTATTTTCTTCCCTGGCCGCATACGAAGCCCGTTTTTCAGAAATTGGGATAAATTCCCTGGCTCCAAAGAAATAAGATACCGGCACAGAAAGTATTTCCGCTATCAACTGGATATTTTCTACATTAAGTTTATTGCTTCCGTTTTCGTATCTTTGGACCTGCTGGTAAGTTACATCTAATGCTTCCGCGAGTTCTTCCTGCGAAATCCCAAGTTCTTTTCTTCGCTCTTTAATCCTTACACCGATTTGCCCGCTTGTTTTTATAGTATATTTTTTCATATTATCTGCTAATGTTACAGTTTTTATATGCCGATTGCTACTATGTAATAAATAGTAAAAAAACACTTGACAAACACAATGTAACAGGTGTATAAAGTATAAGCGAAATAAAACGGGGTGGGATGGTTTAAATTTCAATGTTTCTTTTGCTTACTGAGAGAGAGTCGCTTCCTCCTTTAAGCAATGGCGGACCCCCGTGAGAGGACTTCCTCTCGCGGGGGAAGCCTATTTTTAAAAAAATCAGCTTGTGAAAGAGTGGAAACAATATCAAAACATAAGAGGAAGGGAGGGGATAAGTAATTTAGATAAGAGTAAAATTAGAAATTGGAAATTTATATTTTCATTAAAAAATATTTCAGAAGGAGGAAAAATGAAAAAAGTGAACATGTTGATTTTGGCGGCAGTAATGATGATGGGTTTGACAACGCTCGCATCGGCTGTGGATGTAAAAGTTAATGGAAAAGTTGATTTTCGGTATAACATAGGTGGGGCGGTTAGTACGGATGGAAAGAACGATACCACTAGTTTTGTTTTTAAAAATTTAGATCTTCGTGAAGCAAGATTAACAGCAAAGGCTAATATTACAGATAAAATAAGCGCGCAGGTTTCTAACAATTTTGCAGGTGCTAACTCTGTTACATTAGAAAAGAATAATACCGGGTTAGGAGATGCTTATATTAATTTTACACTTGGCAATGGAAATTTACTTGTTGGTGCTGCCTCACTGCCTGGAATTGCTATCAGGGGAACTATATTAAATACAAAGTTACTTACTACTGGTAGCAATGGGGGAAATGTAAATAAATTAACCAGCAATGCCATTAATCAGGTTTCTTTTGCGGAGAAAGTAAATCCTCTTTCTTATGCGATTGCAATTGTTGATGGTGATGTCAATACGGAAACCGGGGGGACTTCAAAAGATTTATTTTTAAATATTGGTGCTGATGTTTCAGGTGTGACATTAGGCGCCGCATATAATTTAGATCTGAATGTGAATGATATTGATGCTCAACAGGGTTCATTTTATGCGGCTAATATTGGATATGCGTTAAATCCGGTAGATTTTAAAGTGCAATATATCGGCGGTCTTAAAAAGGCAGTGACAGGTACTGCCGGGAAAGATATTTCCGATCCGACAGCAGATGCTCCAACAGGAGAATTTGTAGTAGAAGTTGGTTTCAAAAATATTCTAACTCTTGGTTATGATATGTTTGGAAAATCAAATGCATTTACAGTAAAAGGCAATTGGAAAATAGCCGAGGGCGTTACAGGGATTGCGAGAGCAGATATATTAGGGAGCAAATACAAAGATGTTAACTTAGCAGCAAATAATATTTCTCTAGGTGTTGCTGCTGAATTTTAGTTGTTTTGAATAATATAGAAAGGCTCACAGGTTTATTTTATACCTGTGAGCCTCCTGACTTGTCCAGCTTCCTTTTTCTAAAAAAACAAACCTAATAAAATCAATGAGTTAGCGAGATAAAAGTGTAATTTTGTCGCACTAAGGTATAATAGAAGCATGTTTTATGTTCGTGCTGTTA
>JBFMCF010000094.1 GCA_040754625.1 bacterium
TATAAGAAAGGTAGTGGATGAATTAAAAGACAAATGGGCAATTACTCTTAAAGATGAAATATCAGGCAATTCCTTAAAATTACTCCTCGATAAAAAACCGCACTAATTGGCAAACTCGGGAAATTTATTTGGGCAAAAAAAACGGAGAGTTTTTTACTCTCCGTTTTCAATTTGGCTATATTTGATTTGTTGAATATCCGGTCTTTTAGCAGGACATAAACCTCATGTCCTGGCCGCAGCATACAAGGTCGCAGGGGTCACAGCCGCACGGGTCATTCACGGTGATAACCATACCGCATGAATCGCACGTGTATTTCGAGCCTTTTTTTGTTTTTTGATTTGTTTTTTCCGCTGTTTTTTTGCTTTTCGTTTTTTCGTTTTTCATAATTGTCCTCCTCTTTTAATTGTCAAAACCAGTTATTAACTCCTGCGTTTTTCTGTTTTTTCATCGGTTTATTGCAGCAATTTTTCGCTTTCGCCGACACCGAACCGCATGACACACACCTGTAATAATTGACCTTTGCCTTTTTAGCAGTTTTTGGCATTATTTTCATAATTATCACCTCCGGTCAAAATAAATCTATTTTACCTGATAAACTTGCCATATCAATGACCGGGATATTGAAATCATCCGCCTTTTCATTCAAAAGTTTTTTCAATACGGCCGGGGATATGGTCCGGTATTTTAAAACAGCTTCAATCTTGAGCGGTGAAACTGTTTTTTCAGGAATTAAAAAACTGTAATTTTCAATAACATGTTCTTTCGGGGGTATCCTGTGGTCATAAAGGACTTTAACAGCCTGCGCCAGATTAATAACCGGGTTTCCATTTTTATCCCCAAGCACAGTATTGAATATAACTGTGTCCTTTTCAAGTTCCCCGTTATTGTCCGCCGCGCCGGACCTGAAAATTGCGGTCCCGTCCCCGCCTGTAATTCTGATATCCAGCCACATTTGCCTGATTGTTGTCATGCCTGTAGGTAAATAATGCCCCGCGCCTGAATTGATAACTTTTACTTTTATCTGCGCCAATCTGCCTTTTTCATAATTGCCGTCCATTATTATTTCCAATTTTGCCGCGTTTGTAAGCCTCTCAATGGCCAGGGAAGAATGGATATCGCTCCCCAGGAGCTTTGGTACCACTGAATTCCCCCCCGCAAAATAATGTGTCCATACATGGTCTCTGTAAGGACCGTTCTCCGCGGCTTTACCGGGATTATCCGGCCTGAACGTGCTTCCCGTGGCAGGAATTCCCGCTTTTTGCCTCATATGGCAATCCTGGCAATTAGCGGCATTAGCAGCATCTTTCGTGTTATACGGGCCCTTCTGCCACTCATCAAAAGTTTGTTCAATCGGGAGTTTATTTTCTATATGAGACACATTATGGCATAGCCCGCAGAATTCGGATTTCGTGTAAAACTCCGAATATTCCGAAGGGTGCGTTTTCAATTTAGGGTCTCTGGGTGGACTTTCCTCTCTGGGGTCTTTGCGGGGCCCAAGCATGACGGAAGAATAAACTTCACCTGTGTCCGGCGTTAAAGCATACCCGGCATCCCCGATATGCACAGCCTCATTTATATTATGGCACCAGTTGCAAAAAATGCCCTGGGCGGGCAGGTCTGACAATTCATCATAATCGTCCGCCGGGGATTGGATTAGATTGGCCCTGAACCCGAGGGGCGTGTGGCATTTCACGCATGTCTTCATTTCAAGAATTTCTCCCGGCGTCCTTGCCGCGCTATAGAATAGTTTAGTGGCCGCGCGCCATATAGGATCAACAAAGGCCTTGCTGTGCATCGACCCTTTCCACTGCTTGTATATCTCGGGATGGCATTCTCCGCATACATCCGGCTTGACAAACCTTTCTGTCCTTAGTTTCATAAAATCAAGCAAATCTTCTTCATAATTGACAGCCCTTCCCTTCATTTCTTTTTTTACCGGCGTTTGTATTATTTCCTTCCCGTAAATTTCTTCCCTGTTTATTTCTCCGTCATACGCGAAACTAAAGGATGAAATAATCAGGCCTATTCCCGCGAGCATCATGGACATAACTCTTTTCATAGCAATCCTCCTGTGTTAAAATTTCTCACAAAAAATCTTTCAGCATTTCTCTTATCTTACTGTCCCTTTCTTCTTCCTTTTGCGGCATAATTTTTGAAAAATTTTCCTCAAACACCGGGGCGTCCTTCCTGTAAAATATCCCAAGCCCTATCGGCGCGCCGCTGTTGTAATCCCATTCCCTGATTTTCTCCAGGGCGCGATTATAATCATCCGTATCATGGCCTTTTAACTCATATACAGTTTTATTATAATACTCATACATATTAAAAAATGTCACACAAACCTGCAAAACGTCAACCAGCGAAAATCCCTTATGCGTTATGGCTTCCTTTAATACTTTTTTCAGAAGTTCCAGATGTGACGAGTAGCCCCTTCCAATAAACGTGGCGCCGCTTGAAAGGATGAGTTCAAGCGGGTTTAAAGGAAGTTCCTTTGTCCCGCGGGGGGTGGATTTACCTTTAAAACCCAGCGGCGATGTTGGAGTGTATTGGCCTGTCGTAAGTCCATACACGCGGTTGTTATGAATAATCATGGTAATATCGATGTTTCTTTTCGCCGCGAAAACCAGATGTTCCAGACCCTCCCCGTACGCGTCGCCGTCACCGGCGAAACCTATCACCTTTAAAGCGGGATTGGCTATTTTTATTCCTTCAGCGGCGGGCGACACCCTGCCGTGTATGGAATAAAAACTGTTCACATTGATATAATCCACTATCTTCGCGTGACAGCCTATGCCCGAAACAAGGACAATGTTTTCAAAAGGCAGTCCTTCTTCCGTTAATGATTTCAAAACCTGCCGTATTGCATTAAGTATCGCGAAATTTCCGCACCCCGGGCACCATGTATTTACCGCGTAAGTATTTAAATCTTTCCCTGTCATGAAATTTTCCTCAATTCATTTTCCAATTCATCCAGTGAAAACGGCCTGCCGTCATATTTTAATATTTTTTCGTCAACATCAAATCCATGGATTTTAAGGAGTCTGGCCAATTGCCCTGACGCGTTATTTTCAACACAAACGGTCTTCTTTAAACCCGAAACCGCCGATTTAAATTCCACCGCAGGAAACGGCGATAAAACAACCGGGTGGATCACTTTTAATCCTAATTTTTTCCCGGCTTCAACACATATTCCTTTGTTCGAACCCCAGCAAATAATCCCGATCTCCGAATTGATATTTCCATAAACCCTCATGGGTTTGTATTCGCCGAGTTCCTCCAGCAAAAACCTTTCTTTACGCATCCGTTTATCACACATATTTTTCGTCGTCTCTGAATCTTCCACCGTAATTCCAAATTCGTCGTGTTCATAACTGTTTATTTTCACAATCGCGTCTTTGGCGGATGGAAAAGCCAGGGGCGAAACGCAGCTGTCCGTCTTAAGATACCTTTTATACTGCATTTTCCCATCCCAAAAGACAGGCGCGCATTTTCTTATATCTTCGATTAAATCGATATCAAAACTATACGTTCCCTCGCAAAGGGTTTTATCAACAAGAACAATCCCGGGCAGTTGATATTTCCACGCGAGATTGAGGCAAACCGCGGACCAGTAATACGCCTCTTCCGCGTCCCCGGGTGCGATAACAAGCCTCGTCCATTCTCCCTGCCCGGCGTTTAAGGCGAAAAGGAGTTCGGTCTGCCCCGTGTAAGTGGGAAGCCCCGTGCTTGGCCCTGTTCTCTGGCCGAGCACAATAACAACCGGCAGTTCCGCCATGCCCGCGAAGGTAAACCCTTCCGTCATCAGGCAAAACCCGCCTCCCGAGGTCCCGGCCGCTGTTCTTTCCCCCGCGTAAGAAAGACCCTCCGCCATTAAAATGACCCCAATCTCACTCTCCGGGTGAACTACTTTTAAACCATATTTCTCCGATACACCCGCCAAAAAATGCAGGATATTTGAAGTCGGCGTCATAGGATAAGCCACATAAGCTTTAAGCCCGGCCCGGACAAGGCCAAGACCTATTGCCTCGTTTCCCGTTAAAATCGGAAGACTCTTTTGCCGCGTTGCATCAAGGCTTAACAATTGATCTGACAGATCATATCCTTTCAGCGCGATCTTAAGGTTGGATTCAAATTCTTTAGCGATATTTTTTTTGAAAACATTTTCCAACACATTCCATCCAATCCCCGTGCTCCTGCAGAAACTCCCGATAATCCCCGAGTTCCTGACCACGGTGCTTGTTTTTTCTTCCTTTACAAATTTCTCAAAAGGTATTCCCTGTTTTCGGCCTTCAAAATGTAAATTTTCTGTTTTGACAAGTTCGGAATCATAAATTAAAAACGCGTTATTTTTGAGCCTGTTTTTATGCGAATCCAGAGTTTCCTGGTTTAACGCGAGTATGCAATCGACCTTGTCCCTGTGGACCGCGATTTTATTCCGTGAAATCCTTATTATTGAAAAAGTGTGGCCGCCCCTTATCAGCGAAGGATATTCGCGGTATATATAGATATAATAACCAAGCCGTCCCAAAATCCTGGCAAGGACCAAACTGGCCTTGTCGATCCCATCCCCCGCCCTGCCGCCTATAAGAAGAGAAAATTCTTCCATATTAGTTTCCCTGAACAATCTGAACTCCCCTTAATCCCCTCTTTACTCTTCTCCTCCTCTTTTTTTTCGCGAAGCGATCACTTCGTGAAAAGAGGAGGCCGGGTGGAGTTCATAATTATATTTT
This sequence comes from bacterium, assembly GCA_040754625.1. Taxonomy (NCBI): domain Bacteria; species bacterium. The sequence continues at coordinate 4,732 of JBFMCF010000094.1, forward strand.
TCCTCATGGTTGTTTTGTATTTCACTTTATTAATTTCGCCGCTATTTTCGCCACATGGTTTCCCTGGTATCTCGCAGCCTCCAATTCATTTTCCGACGGCATACGTTCTCCCGCTCCCCCCGCGATAGTTGACGCGCCATAGGGAGAACAGCCGGTAATTTCATCGATTCGCATCTGCCCCTGGAAAGTATAAGGGAGCCCTACAATAATCATCCCGTGATGAAGCAGCGTGGTGTGAAAACTAAGGATCGTCGATTCCTGGCCGCCGTGCTGTGTCGCCGAACTTGCGAACACGCTTCCTGCTTTCCCCACCAGCGCGCCTTTTAACCACAGATGCCCTGTCGCGTCGAGAAACTGGCGCATCTGGCCGCACATGTTTCCATATCTTGTCGGAGTGCCGAAAATAATCGCGTCCGCCTGCGGGAGCTCATCGACATTGCATACCGGTATATGGGCGAATTTTTTCTGCGGTTCAACCGCCCCCATTTTTTCAAGTATTTCTTTAGACAATGTCTCCGGCACCCTGCGAAGTTCCGGGACCGCGCCTTTCACCCTTTTGACGCCTTCAGCGACAGCCTCGGACATACGGTAAATATGGCCGTACATGGAATAAAAAACAATTAATATTTTCATTTTTTTAATCCTCCATTTTTTCGAACTGGTCTTTCCCGACCCCGCATACAGGGCAAATCCAGTTATCCGGCAAATCTTCGAACGCGGTCCCGGGGTTTATTCCGCTCGATGGGTCACCGGCTTTAGGATCATAGATATAACCGCATACCGAACATTGATACCTTGACATGAATTAATCCTCCTGTTATTTTATTTTATTCGCGAAATTTTTTCCAAATTCGTAACATTGTTTTGATTCGTTCTCATCAGGTACATATTTAAACTGGATACCAGGCTGTGATATCTCCACACCTGTTTCTCTCAGGACATTTTCTATTGATTTCACCGCCCCGCCTCCCCAGCCGTAAGAACCAAAAGCGCAGCCTATCCTGTTTTTTGGTTTCAATCCTTTCAGGAATTCCAGGAACCCCGCAATAGTAATAAGCATGTCATTATTATGGGTTGATGAACCAATGATAAAACCCCTGCTGTCAAGCATTTCCCCTATTACCTCGGTCCTGTCCGCCTGGTTGATATCATAAAGCTTCACCTCTATGCCGGCGTCCATCAGGCCATCAACGATTTTCCTCGCCATTTTTTCAGTCGACAGCCACATTGTTTCATAAACAACAACGACCTTTTTCCTGGTTTCATTTTTACCCCATGATAAATAAGCGTTAATAATCTTCATGGGGTCTTTCCGCCAGATTATCCCGTGGCTGGGAGCTATCATCTTAATAGGTATGCCCATTTTCACGACATCCTCGATTTTCTTTACGACAAGGCCGCTCAAAGGCCATAAAATATTCGCATAATATTTCGCCGCCTCTTCCATTACAAGCGAAAGGTCAACTTCGTCATCAAACATTTTTGAGGACGCGTAATGCTGGCCGAACGCGTCATTGGGCATGAGCATTTCTTCCTCCGGGCAATACGTAAACATGCTGTCAGGCCAGTGAAGCATCGGCGCTTCCACAAATACAAGCGTCCTCTTTCCTAATTTGAGTTTATCGCCTGTTTTTACGACCTGGAAATCCCAGTTCCCGTAATAATTTTTATAAAGCCCCTCCCTGCATTTTTGAGTGCCGAAAACCTTCGCGCCCGGGCAAAGCTTCATTATGGCGGGGAGCGCTCCTGAATGGTCTGTTTCAACGTGGTTTGCTATAACGTAATTTATTTGAGACGGGTCAATGACCTGCTTTATGTTCTCAATCATTTCACCGGCAAAAGGGCCGTAAACAGTGTCAACCAGGGCGATTTTTTCATCCATAAGAAGATATGAGTTATAGGTGGTCCCTCTTTTCGTGTTGTATGTGTGCCCGTGAAACGTCCTGACATTCCAGTCAATGGCCCCGACCCAGTAAATACCGCTTTTCACTTCCAATTTGCCCATTTTTTTCCTCCTATGTTAGAACTCCCCCTCTTTAAAAAAAGAGGGGGAACTCCTTCTTCCCCTCCTCTTTTTTCAAAGAGGAGGTTGGGAGGAGTTCATATTATCTCTTTATTTGTTTTTTCACCTGTCAAACTCAATTTTTATAATATACTTTTTAAACATTCAGATAAAGATGATACTTCTACTTTTTATTGACTTTTTTCCACCCAAACCTAAAATTATAATTTTAACAATTCCCTGACTTTTTCAAGCATAATTTTTATATCAAAAGGCTTGCTGATGACCGCGTCCGCCAGTTTTAACGTGGTTTCCTCATCAATATATATTTTTTTCTGGATTTTATTTTCATCCATTAAACTGGTATTTTTAGGCCTGCCGCTTATAATTATTATTTTGATTTTGATATTTTTTCCTCTTATGCTCTTCAAGACTTCAAACCCGTTTAACCCGGGGAGTTTAATGTCCAGGATAAGCAGGTCATAATTGCCGTTTTCAATGATTTTTTTACCTTTTAAACCGTCATACGCCGCGTTCACAGAATATCCTTCCCCGCTTAAAATTTCAGTTATCTCTTCACACAATTCCTTGTCATCGTCAATTATGAATATCCTGGGCTGCATTGTAAATCCTTTCATTATAATATTATCTATTCTGGCGTGACGGCATTTCTATGTTTACCCTGGTCCATTTTCCTTTTTCACTATCAATATTTATCCTGCCCCCATGCATGGTTAAAAGTTCCCTGCAGATGGTAAGGCCGAGTCCAGTCCCTTTCGATTTCCGGGTAAAAAAGGGATCGAATACTTTTACGAGATCTTCCCTGGCTATCCCGCACCCGTTATCCTTGAAATATATGCTGATATTGCCGTTCCTGCCGCCGGGGGCGTATATTTCTATTTCACCCTTTTTTTCCGGCAGCGATTGATAAGCGTTATTTATAATATTGCTGAATATCTCTTTTACCTGGTAAGGGTCCGCCTCTATAATTTTTCCTTTAAGATAATCAAATACTTTATTAACCGACACCTCATAGTGGCTGAATTTTTCATACGCCGAATCAATACACTCGTTTAATATCTCAAAAATATTTATTTTATCGAAATGCGGCGTCCTTATTCTCGAATAAGTCAAAAGATTATTAATAATATTGCTGCTTTCCGATACCTTTTTTTCAATGTTCGCGAGGTGGCTTGCCAGGGACGGATTATTATTTTTTTTTGATATGTTATAAACCGCCATTTGAATGACACCAAGGGGGTTTCTCAATTCGTGGGCCACAGTCGCGGCTAAAGCGCCTATATCTGAAAGGCGTTTTGCTTCACTTAATTTTTTTTGGGCCGTTGTCAATTCTAATTCCGCTTTAACGCGCCTGGCATCCAGTGTAAACCTGTAAATACCCTCTCCTATCAAAGCGGTCAAAGGTTCAATAATATCTATCTTTTTCCTGGGCAGCATATTTTCTTTTTTGTCCGCGATATGTATCGCCCCGAATATCTTATTTTTATAAATAACCGGAATAACAGCCACTGAACGAAAACCATGTCGGACGCACGCGCCGCGATATTCGGCTTTTTCTTCGTTCTTGAGGCCTTCCGTGAATTCAACCGTGTTGTTGCAGTAGAATGACCCGTTCGGGGTTGTTACGTTCACATACCGGGGCCTCAATTTTCCCCCGACAACCCTGATACACGCACATTCATCCGTGTAAACAGAAAGCCAGTTTTCGGATTTCAAAAATTCGCGGCTGAAACCTGTATACGATTTATACGGTATGCACCCTTCTTCATTTAATATCCTGATACCAACGCACCTGCAGTCAGTCAAATCACGGATAAATTTGGCTATCGCGTCCGTGAATTTTTCGTACGAAGCCGATTTTGACAAAAGTTTCAGTATAACATTGCTCCTTATAATATGTTTTTCAATTTTCCTGCGCTCCAGTATTTCTTCCTCAAGCCGGCTGTTTTTCTCTATCAGTTCCGCCGTCCGCCGGGTCACTTTCAATTCCAGTTCGTTATGGGCTTTTTTTAGTTTTTCTTCAATATTTTTTCGCTCATCGATATCGCTTATCATCCTGAGATGCCCGCGTAACACGCCGTTATCATCTGTCAACGGGCTTATGAATTCAAGCACCCAGAGGTGCGTCCCGTCTTTTTTCAAAATCCGCCTTTCCCTGGTCCCCCTGCTGCGGCGTTCAGTATTTTTGCCTATAAATTTCCTGTCTTTTTTATCAAGGTAAGAAAATAAAAAAGAACCGGTTATCTCTCTTGCCGGGTAACCAAGCATTTCCGTCACCCTTTTGTTCACGTAAACGATTTTAGCTTTTAAATCCGTTATACATATACCCTCCTGCGTGGTTTCCACGATAGAACGGTATATCCCGTCAATATTATTTATTGCCTTGCTTAAATTTAAATTTTTGCGCCGCGTATTATTTTTGTTTTCAGGCATAATTCCTTAAAGTTTTATTTTTCTGGTTTTTTTGCGGTATTGGGTGGGGGTATATCTTACAAGTTTATTAAACTGCCTGATAAAGGATTCCGCGTTTTCATAGCCCAGTTTTTCCGCGATCTGGTTTATATTGTATCCCGAATTTAACAGGAGTTCCTTCGCCTTGCCCATTTTTAACCTGAGTCTGTATTCACTGAAATTTACACCGGTATTTTCCTTGAATATCCTGCTTAAATACTTGGGGCTTAAGCCCACTATCCTGGAAACATCATAGAGGCATGTTTTTTTATAACAATTCCTTTCGACAAAATTTTTCACTTTTTTTATCTTGCCTGAAATATCCCCCGTGTCTATGTCTTTTCCCGATTGCTTGATGTCAAGGAGCCTTTCAATAATCTCTTTCGTTTTGTCGATATTCAAAGGCTTTTCGAGATAATCATCGGCATGCCCTTTCAGCGCTTTAATGGCCACATCCTTGGAACTATAACCGGTTAAAATGATAATTTTGACCTCCGGGTCTGTCCTTTTAATTTCCCTCAACACCTCTATCCCGTTTATACCCGGCAGCATCACATCCAGGATAATAAGGTCGATATTATTCGCCGACTTCAGCAATTGAAGCGCGGCCTTCCCGTCCGGAACTTCCTCTATCTCATAGTCACTAAAATACTCTTTGAATTCTGACCTGAAAACCTCATCATCATCTATTATTAATATTTTGCCTGGCATGCCGTCTCCCTGTTTTTTTGTAAAAATTTTATTATACACCTTCATCCTGACTTTCAGCAAGGAAGAAAAATGATTTCAAGTTTTTAATCTCTTTGACACCTCGGGCCAATTGATATTATTAAAAAACACATCAATATATCCGGCCCGGTCGATCTGGAAATCCGTTAAATAAGCGTGTTCAAACACGTCCATTACAAGGACCGGCTTTGACCCGGCTATATGGCCGGTATCATGCTCGTTTATCCAGAGGTTCATCAGGCGGCCGTTTTGCGGGTCCAGGCAAAGAACGACCCAGCCTATTCCACGCATGACCCCCGAGGATATAAAATCCTGTTTCCATGCGTCAAAGTTTTCAAAATTTTCGCTTATTTTTTTATATAAAATATCTTTCGCGTCCAAGACTGTTTTCCCTCCAAGATTATCGAAATAATACTCGTGAAGCCTCATCCCGTTAAATTCCCATCCAAGCCTTCTTTTAAGTTCCGCGTATTCGGGATCGCGGTCCTTTCCGGCGGCCGATAATCCCCTGAGTTTTTCAAGCAGAATATTCACATTTTTCACATAACCCTGGTAAAGCTTAAAATGGTTGTTAAGAAGCGTGTCGCTGAAACCTGTCTTGCCCGGAAGCCCGGAATAATCTTTCGCTGAGTATAAAACTGTATTTTTATCCATTTTACCTCCTATTATTAATTTAAAATTGGCAATTGAATATTAACAATTGACAATTGAACATTAGTGATTAGGTATTTATTTTAAAACAAATTATCAATTGCTAATTGCCGATGCTTAATTGTCAACGAAATCGCAATAATTAATTTACAGCGCACCGGCATCCTGTGGGGTACCAGTTTATTTTGTTTTTTCGGATTCCGGCAGCTGTAAAATATAAAACAACGCGCTTCCCGCGAAAAAATCAGCCCACGCGAGCATAATATCAGGCAATGTGGACGTAAAAAGCCATATCCCGAGAGGCGGGTGTTTGACAATATATTCATAAACACTTATATGTCCCATTAATATACCCGCGAAAACAGCGAAAATACCGTTTAATAAATATCCATAGGCGGATGTGGAGGGGGACATAAATAAAACACTTATCAATATCAAATCAACCAGGGGAAACATAAAAGCGGCAAGGTTAGCCATATTGATTTGCCCGGGAGCAGAAGGTAAATAAGGAGGATGGATCCTTAAATGTAAAAGAAGCGCGCCTCCCGCCATTAATACAAGGCCCATCCATAGGCCCCAACGCATATTCATAAAAACCTCTCCCGTTTAAATGGTTTAAACGGTCAATCCATGGTTTAACGGATACGTGAAGAAAAGTCAACCACGTAAGCAAGATACAGTGTAAAACTTATTGCTATAAAATGTAAAATCCACCAGCCTAATTTATACCGTAAAAAATTCTTTAACATCTCTTCCCCCTTTTACATTTTACATTTCACGTTTCACGTTTCACGGCATTCCATGCCACACCAGCCGCCCAATAATATAAACCAAGGTTATCCCCGCAAAATGTAAAATCCACCAGCCCGGCTGGAAAAGGCCGAAATAATGGCCCCACTTTAATTCGGAAGACGGGATTAAAACAAACGCCGATTGAAACGCGCCGCAGACCGGGCATTTTTTCGGAATAAGGTCCCTGCCGTCAACGCCTGGGCAGTCATGAATATATCCGCACACTTTACACCGGTATTTTTTCATATTATTATTTTCCCTGATATTTTAAAACATTACCGCTATAAGCAAACCAAAAACAATAAGCAATAATATTATTAACGCGTGTTTTAATTTTATGGCAAACTTACCCATTTTTAATTCCTCCGCACTCCGCATCAAAAACAGTTTATACTTTTTACAAAAAAAAGAAAATAGTTTGTTTCCGCTTTTTATTGACTTTTTTCCACTATATTTTATCCCTCAGTCTTTTAAAAAATTTTTGTATCCTTTTAGCGTTTGTCCCGACATCGCTCCTGCCCACCCTCGAAACGGAACGAAGGTCTATCCTGCTTGATTCATTAAAAGGCGTGATACGTATCGCGATATCATCCTTGAATCCAAACCAGAACGTTTCATCTGTCGCCTCTATGAATCCCGCGTCTCGTTTCGCGTTAACTATTTTCCAGCCCATTTCTTTTGCCGCGGCCAGGCAAAGTTCATATGCTTTATCCGGCTTAAGTTTGGCATTAAAAGGTCCGATGCCTGGATAAGCCTTGCGCTGCATCACACTTATTTCTCCGCCCGGGTATTCTGAAGAATTCGGCGCGTTTTTACGGAGCGCGAGGACCGCGTCGAATTGAGGCGGATTTTCTATATCGGTTGTAATATCATGGATCGCAGGGACATGCCTGGCAACATACATCCATTTCAGGGCCGTGCCAGCCACTGTGACACTTATAAGAAATCCGGTCAAAGAAAAAATAAATATATGCTGCGATTGTTTATATATTGCAAGGATCAAGCCTGCCAGCGTTAACACAAATATCACCGCTTCCGCGTAAGATGACCACCTGAAAATCTTCAGTCCTGCGCGGAAATCCCAGAACGACCATCTCGTGCCAAGGCCCGCTAAAACGGCGGTCAACGCGAAAACAGCCGCAAGGCAAAGACCCGTTAACGCAAAAATTAAAATATTATTCTGTTCTTTAAACATTTTGTTTTCTCCATTAAAATTCATTTAACCGCACTTCCGGTTTTTGATTTTTCCCTCAATCGCCTGGAGAAGCCCGTCAAAAGACCCTTTAAAAGAAATTACTCCTTCATCAAGAAGCCGCCCGCAAATCTTATCAATATCAACACCCGCCCTTTTCAGGTTATGTATGACCAATTCAGCTTCCCGCGAATCATTGTTAATCGCCTCTTTTACCTTTCCGTGCTTTATAAACGCGAGCAGTGTTTTTTCGGGAAGGGTATTTATAGTCCCTCTGCCGATCAATTCTGTTACGTATTTTATATCGGAGTATAACGGGTTTTTTGTCCCGGTTGACCCGAATAGAAGCCTCTGCGGCCTCGCGCCGAAGGTCTTTATTTTTTCATATTTACCGGATGAAAATATCTCAAGATATTTCTTATAAATAATCCTGGTATTTGCCGCCGCGGCCCTGCCTTTTAAAGAAATTAATTTGTCTCTTAACGGCCCGTCCGCGTTTATTTTGTCTTCTATAAGTTTGTCCGCCGCCGTGTCGATACGGCTCACAAAAACACTTGCCACTGAACACACTTTGCCGGCGTCTCCGCCTTTTTTTATTAAACTTTCCATGCCCCTTAAATATGCCCTGGCCGTGTTCAAATATTGCTCAACTGAAAAAATCAATGTAATGTTTATATTTATGCCTTCTGACAAACACTCCTCAATGGCCGGGAAACCTTCCGTTGTCGAGGGTATTTTTATCATAAGGTTTTTCCTGTTGACTTTTTTGTGTAAACGTTTGACCTCTTCGATTGTTTCACTTGTTTTATAAGCCAGAGCGGGATTCACCTCGAGGCTGACATAACCGTCGAGGCCGTTTGTTTTTTCATATACAGGCCTGAAAATATCAGCCGCGTCCTGTATGTCTCTGACAGTCAAATCGTCATATATTTCAAAAACAGTTTTCCCGTCCGCGAAAAGTTCTTTGATGATTTTATCGTATGAATCAGCAGAACATACCGCGTTATTAAAAATAGCGGGGTTTGAGGTCAACCCTCTAAGGCCTTTAGCCGTCAGGTCTTTCAAAAATCCCGATTCGATCATTTGCCGGTTAAGGCTGTCTATCCATACACTCTGGCCGTAAGCGGCCAAATCATATAGAATATTATCTGGCATTTTTAATCCTTTTAATGGTTTAGAAACTTACTGTCTCTTTTCAAAAAGTTTTTTATACTCCGCGTAACCTTCTTTTTCCAAATCTTCCTCTGGTATAAACCTCAGGGCCGCTGAATTCATGCAATACCTGAGGCCCGCCGGTGGCGGGCCGTCATTAAACACATGGCCGAGATGCGAATCGGCGTTTCTGCTTCTTATTTCGGTCCTTGTCATAAAAAATCCCCTGTCAATTTTTCGTAATGTCAAAAATCTCTTTGACATTTTATTAAAATTCCTTATCATTATCGATAAAAATCAACTTTTTAAATGCTCCCCCCTGTTTTTAAGAAAATTTTGAGGTATAATAATCATCATATTGT
>JBFMCF010000095.1 GCA_040754625.1 bacterium
GCTGACGGAATAAAAGAAATATTTGCAAAGTATTCAGGCATAGTTTTCAATAAAACAGGCCAAACAAATAATTTGATTTATCAAACGGCTTTATTTTGACGCTGAAATTTTGGGGATACTTCTCTAAATTCCCCCTTGACAATCAGCAATAAATATTATAAAATCTTAGTCTTGCGTTTTATTTATCTATACTTAATTCAATAATAATACTAGTGTTCTATTTTTATAAAAATGAAAAGATTATTGTTTTTAAATATAATAATCCTTTTTTTATGCAGTGTTATTTCAGCAGAAGAGATTTATTATCCCGGCATAAAATTTATTTCAGTAGCTGTAGACCTTGTTGAAACAGATTTAGTTTGGTTTGGGACCAATAAATGCCTTTTAAAATATAATAAAACATCAGATAAATGGGATATAGCTAATAAAGATGTTAAGAACATTAAGGTTATTGCTGTTAATCCTCTCGAAAATGAGCATTTTTTGCTCGGGACCGGGGACGGCCTGAAAAAATACAGCCGCGTTAAAAATACATTAGAAAAAATAAAAGATAAAGACGGGATTCTGGATATACAAATAAACGCTGTTTTATTTGATAAAATCAAAAATAATTATATTTGGTTTGGTTCAGATTTTGGGATGGTAAGGTTTAATACAGAGACAAATGAATGGAAAACATATGCTTTAAAAGAGGGATTGACAGCCAAAAAAGTAAATTCGATTGCACAAAGTGCAAATGGTGATGATTATACCTTATGGATAGGGACAAACGAAGGGGTTTTTAAATATTCTTCACAAAAAGATTTTCTGGTCAAGATAAACCCGCCGGAAGATTTTATTGGAATAAAAAATATAAATACCCTGGCAATTGACGGAGATTACGTCCTTATGGGTTCTGAAAATTACGGGCTGGTTGTTTATCACAAGGAGAAAAACAGCTGGCAATTGTATGCAAGAAAAATAAACGGAGAAAATGCAAATGATTATATTTTGTCCATTTTGATTGACCCGTTCGAACCAAGTTCTATCTGGTTTGGAACAAGGCTCCATGGGGTAATCCGGTTTGATAAGTTGAACAACATCTGGCAGGATTTTAACCATGATAATGTAATAATCCAGTCATTAGCAATAGATACGGAAAATAATATTTGGTCAGCCGCCTCAATTTGTTCAGGGGGAGGAGCCTTTAAATATATAAAAGATGAAAATAAGTGGTTATATACAGATCCTTTGATTAATATTGAGGATAAATTAGACTTAACCTGGCGGAAATATTAGGATGGGACAGAATTTGGATATTAAGTTTTATTTTGTTCTGGTTACATTAATCCTTATTGTAATAAATACAGACATATTATCTGTCTCATTGGACAGAAATCCGCACGACAGGGAATTTACCTGCAATAAATGTCATGGAATAAATTCAAAATACGGCCAGCCCGAAACAGGAAAACATAAAGACCATTTAGATGAAATAAATATGGCCAGATTTTCCAAATTTCAGAACAAAAGTTACAGGGATTTGGAAGATAAAAATGGAAATTTTATAACACGGTGGGATATGTGTGATGAATGCCACTATGATAAGGATGTCGGCAATAATATAGAGCATCATATGGACGGGGTTGTCCAGGTTACTTTAGATAAATTTGGGGGGACTTTCAGTTCCGCAGGGAGCTGCAGCTTGGTAAATTGCCATAATGATCCTAATTTAACCCGCTCATGGGGAGGAAAATCACAGTCCTATTCCACTGAATCTTTTGTAAGGGATTACATATATAAAAATTGCGTCCAGTGCCATTCTTCCGCTGTCAGTATGGCAAGAGATACCCGTGAAACAGTGATTTTGAATAAATCGGTTCAGAGATTATGCATGGATGATTGCCATAACAAAAGTGCGGATAATGAAATAAAAGTCAATCATCCTTTAAATGTTAAACCTTCTCCGATACTTTTTGAGGCCATGAAAAACCAATCTGAATTCGAAAACTTTCCATTAGATGAATGGGATAGTATGACGTGCAACACATGCCATGATCCCCATGGAGAGTCCTGCCAGAGCTGTCATTTTGATTTTAATAATGAAAAAATTTATCCTAACGGGCAAGTGATAAAAAAGGCGACAGTTTTTTTGAGAAGTTCAAACGGGGATTTGGATGAATATGATTATGAAAAACATACATATGGAGATAATCCATTAGATTTTAAACGTGTGGCAGACAAATTTTGCAAGGTTTGCCATGATTTAAAAACACAGAACCGTGTCAGAATTGACAATCCGCACTGGGAAAGGCAGTGCCTGTCCTGCCATAAGGAACTGCCTTACAATATTAATGAAATATGCGTAAGCTGGAAGGTAAATAATTTTAACAGGGTCTTGTTAAGAGAATCAGTTGATATTTATTCTAAATATGAAATCAAGGTCTTATGCCAGGGATGTCATGAAAAAAGCAATCACCTGCATCCGCTGGATGTAGAACCGAAGAAAAATATTGCGCTTGATATTCCTTTAGACAGGTGGAAATCAATAACCTGTTACACCTGCCATGATGCCCATTTGCCTTATGGCGAGACGGTATTAGATAAGGATTGGAATATAGTAAAAAAAGATCTTCCGAATTACCGCCGGAAAAATAATGCAAATGACTTATGCCAGGTTTGCCATGATGCTGATGAGAAATTCAAAAATAAGAATCCGCATATTGAAAATAAATGTAAATTTTGCCATGTTGTTCTTCCTGAATTAACCGAAGCAAATGCTCTTTATTATAATAATAACTTAATAAACCGATGTAATGTTTGTCACCGGGAGGATAAAAATACACATTTGATAAATGTTGTCCCAAAAATGGAGTTAAACGGTTTCCCGCTTGCCATTGGAAACAAAATAAATTGTGCCACGTGCCATGCCCATCATGAACCGTTAAAACTTCTGTTTGTTGATAAATTAAAAAAGGGTGAAAAAAGTTTTTGTTTTAACTGCCATGAATAATTGAAAACCCGGGTTTTATGATAGATAAAAAAATATTTATTATTATTTTTACTTTGATAATCACCGCCGCTTTTAGCCGCAATAATTTTGCGCAAGGCTTAAATATTAGCGGCGGGGCTTCTTTTTCTTATTCTACTTCTGACAGCAGCGACAATCCATTAACAGTCGATGAAATGTCAGATAGTTTTTCACAAAACTATTCTTTAAATCTTAAAACAGATTTGACCAGTAAAGGGACTGCCCGCAGTGCAGTCAGATATACCGTAACTAATAACATCAAGTCCAAGACTGAAGCGACAGATTTAAGCGTTGACTTGAGTTACGATATAGTATCATGGTCAATAGCATTGCAGGATAATACTAATTCTGATTTTGATCAAGAATTATCTAATAACAAAGGGACAAATTTTACTTTTCAGGTAAATCCGCAGGTTTTACCCAGGTTTTCTTTAACATATGCAAGTTCTATTCAAGATAATGAAATTACCCCAAGCTCCAGCAGGTCTGTAGGTTTGCAATTTTCTAAAAATTTTGTGGTACTCGGCTCAAACTTATCCAGTGCGGTTTCATATACTGATAACAGTGATAACATAACGGGAGAGCAAACTACAGATAACAGGTTTAATGTGAGTTACGCAATAAGATTACTAAGTGATAAATTAGGAATAGCTACAGGGTACAGGATTGGCAATACTTATGACGTTATAAAAACTGCAAGCACTGTATCCGAATCAAAAGATGTTAACATTACTTATGATGTTTTTCAAAATTTTTCTATTAATACCAGTTTAGCAATAAGCAGCAATTTCGCTAATGGGAAAGAAGATATTGCTGAGGCAAGCAGTTTTAGGTTACAATTTATTCCGATTAAAGGTTTAAACTTTGCACTGAATCTTAATCAAAGCCAGACAAATGAAACAGTTGATGATACTTCAGCAAAAAATTTTACTGCATCTTTTCCTGCGATTTTCGATGTTCTTAAGATAAATTATAGTTATGGTTCCAGCGAGACACGGCAGACTTTAGATGCAACTAATTCTGTTGATTTAAGTCTTGATTTAGCACCTTTGAATATAAGTGATTTTACAACTAATGCGGGATATGGAAATAGAAGAAGCAGAAGTATTACTGTGGATTCTTTGGCCGAGAATGAAAATTTCAGATTCAGCATAGGCGGCAGGTTTATAGATAAGATTAATGTCAACTATAATCATAACTTAGATAAAACCACTTCAAATATTGATACCGATAACAGAGACGCCACAAGTAATTCAATAAACCTAAGTTATGGTTTAACAATAATTGAGGATTTAAACGGTACAATAAGCACTTCTTACACTCATAATCAGAATATTTCTCCAGCTTCAAGCAGTGCTAATACAACTTATAACTATAATGGTGCTTTAAACTATAAACTTAAAGATACAAATGTAAGTTTTTCTGGTTCATTAGACCGTACTTTTAATGAAACAGGCGCACATGTTTCTCAAAGGACTAATGTCGGGCCGGGAATTAGTACTAAGTTTTTAGGCCTCTCTCTGGCAATTAATGCATCTTTCGGCGAGGACTCATCTGATGGAGAACTTAGTGCGACCAGAAGTACAAATTATTCCATAACTACTTCTTATCCTTTAGGAACTATAGGCAGTGGTTCTTTCTCTTATAATGTCGGCACCCAGGAAAATTTAAAAAATCCAAGTGACAGCAAAAACGATGAAAGATTTTCTTTTAATATGTCTTTTACTTTTTAATATATATTTTTTACTTGACAAAAAGAAATTTTATATGTTAACATAAAAAATCTTGCAAATAAATTATTTGCAAAAAAGGAGGAATGGGAATGAGGGGATTATTCCATGAAAAAAAATTGGTTTTAATATTTTTTGCCGCTATGTTCCTATCTGCCGGATGTGGAGCTTCAATGCGCACTTATTTAAAAGAAGAAGCACCTTTGCATAAAATAAAAAAGCTGGCTATTCTTTCATTTGATAATATGAGTAAAGATAAAAATGCATCAGAAAAATTAGCTAATATTTTCCTGATAGAGTTAATAACATCAGGCCAGTTCAAGGTGGTAGAACCCGGCGAGTTGGAAAAGGCTTTAAAAGAAGTAAAAGTAAGGTCAAAAGGCGGGCTAAATACTTTAGAAATTGCTGATGCACAGAAAATAGGGGAAGCCTGCGGGGTGGATGCTATTATTATAGGGATGATAGACACTTTTGAAATGGGGAAAAAAGACGACCCTCTGATATCAATGAATATTCACATGCTTGATACAAAAGACGGGTCCCTTATCTGGCAGGTGGATTATATTGCTTCCGGCAGCAGTTTTGCATACCTTTTGGATTTTGGGAAAATAAGTTCAACCGAGATGTTGTCCAGGAGAATGGTGAAAAATTTACTTGCTCCTATTATTAAAAAATCGAAAAATTCTTTAAAAGAAGCAAAAATAAAAATCAGCAATTCCAAGCAAGAAATGGAAAGGGCTGAAATTAAAGCAAAAGATTTGAAAAGTAAGTCGGAAGAACTGGATAGCCAGGCCAGGGACGCAGAAGAAAAATCAAAAGATTTAGAGTTGAAAGTCAAGCAGGATGAACAAGAAGCAATAAGGATAAATCCGGATGCGTTAATCAGGAAAAAAACCGGATTAGAAGAAGAAATTAAAACAGTTGATAATGAATTGACATCTCTGACTGCAGTTTCAAAGAAGAAAGTTACCGCCAAAATTGCCGTTGAAGGCAAGATAAAAGAAATTGAAACTGAATCGAAGAGTAACAAGGATAAATTAGATGAAATTACAGGCCAGATAAATATTTTTACTGCTAAAGAACGGGTTGCCCGTATAAGAGGCAATAATGAAGAAGCGGATGATTACAAAAAGAAGGCGGATGCCGCAAAAGTTGAAGCCAAGGATATGCAGGAAAAATATGACGCAACACAAAAGTCATTGGAGAGTTTAACAAAAGAATTAAACGAATTGAATCCTGATGTTAAAAAGGCGCAGGATAACGAAAAAGCTGTCAGGGAAAAAATTGACTCATTAAATGCGCAACTAGCAGAAGTGCAGAAAATGCAAAAAGAGCTGCCTCAGGAGATTACTGCTGAACAGTTGAAGGTTGCTAAGGAAAAAGAGGAACAGGTAAAAAAGCTCAAAGCTGAAGCGGCTAAAGTAAAATCAGACTCTGTAAGGTTAAGAGAGATGGCTGAACAGGTAAAAAAAGAAGCTACCAAGGCATCGGAAGATGCTGAGGAAGCAAAGAAGTTGTATGAGGAGATAAGATCTAAATTGGAATAATATTTTGATTGATAAAAGAAAGGGGGTGAAATAAGAGTGAGAAAACTATTAGGAGGAATTTTTACTGTATTGTTTTTGTCAACTGTTGTGTTTGCGGCAGTTCCGGAAAAAATGACGATTGAGCATTGGAAAAAGAAAAAAACGCCTGTTGTTTTGGACCATAAAAAACATGGTGAAACATTAAAAATCAAATGTGAAGAATGCCATCATAAAAAGGCAGATGGCGAAAAAGCTGAACAAACAAAGTGTTCTAATGAAGCATGCCATGCAAAAGTGCAGGAAAAGGACGGAAAGAAAATTGATGCCACCAGCGGATCAACAAAAGAAAATCCTTTTCATATTGCTTGTTTAGAAGGGTGCCATAAGAAAGATAAAGAGAAAAAGGCTCCGACAAAATGTGAAGGTTGCCATCCAAAGGCGGCAGGAGAAAAGGAATAGTCAGCTAAATTATTTTAATTTAGTTGGATGTATAGTATCAGGGGAAGTGATCAAAAATGAATATTGGTCATTTCCCCTTATTTTATGTTGCCGGGTAAATTATAAAGATATATAATAAAAACTGTGAAAAATGTTATTTTTTTAAACCTTTCTGTTTTTATTTATTTTCTGGCAGATATTTTTTGTGTATGCCACTTGATTTATAATAAAAGAGATAAATTAAATCTCGCGGCTAAAATATTTATTATATTTGGCTTTATTATTCATACTACCGGGATTATTTTTCGTATAGCAGAATCAGGGCACGCGCCGTTTATTAATTTGTATGAATCACTTATTTATTTTTCATGGGCCATCGTCCTTTTTTATTTTTATGTAGAATTTAAATATCAGCTTTTCGGACTTGGTATTTTTGTAGTCACTCTTTCGGTCCTTGCGCTTATTTATGCAAAAACACTCTCCCCCGGCATTCAACCCCTGGTCCCTATTTTGCAAAGTTTATGGCTTGAAATCCATGTAGCTGTTATTTTTATCGGATATGCCGGGTTTGCTGTATCTTACGGCTGTGCCTTGCTTTACCTTCTAAAATTTGAAAATAAAGAGATTCATATCAGGGAAAAATTTTCCTCTTTCAGCATTACGTTAATTCTAAGTTTGTTAATCTGTTTCTTCAGTATGGATATTTATCAGTTATTTTACAAAATTTCAAGCCTGGATTTTTTAAACAGAAATATTTTAAATTTTTCTTTAAAAAAATCTATTTTTGTATTAGAATTAGCATTAAGTTTTTTTATTGCTTATTGGTTTATAACTAAAAAATACGGGGCAATAAAAACCGGACTACCGTTTATATTTTCCAGTTTAAATGTTTGTATAATAATTATGGCTCTATTTTCTTTTCTATTGAAAATAAAATACAGCCAGAGTATAATAAACATCTTAATACGATGGGCGGCCTTTGCTTTTATTTATTTTATA
Source organism: bacterium (assembly GCA_040754625.1). NCBI lineage: Bacteria > bacterium. Next base: position 7,704 of record JBFMCF010000095.1, read on the forward strand.
CTAAATAAAAAAAGCACGGAGTTAAAAAACAGGCTTCCGGAAATAGAGATTATTGGTAAAATAGCTTATAAAGCAGTTGTTTACGCTTTCCCTTTTTTGACTTTTGGTATAATTACAGGAGCTATATGGGCCAATGAAGCATGGGGAAATTACTGGTCGTGGGACCCGAAAGAAACATGGTCGCTGATAACATGGTTTATTTACGCGGCCTATCTTCATGCAAGAAAAATCTCCGGGTGGACGGAGATTGAATCTATATATATAACAGTTTATGGTTTTTGGGCAGTTATATTTACCTATTTTGGTGTAAGTCTATTACTGCCCGGGTTGCATAGTTACGGATAAAATATTGTATGAGTGTATGTATTTTGTAGTTTGGAAAAATTTTTGCTAAACAAAAATTTTATGAAAGGGGGTGAAAAAAATAAATGGGCAAAATTAAAGAGTGGATAAAAGCAAATGTAGTTATTTCTATTATTATTGCTGTTGTTATAGTTTATGGACTTAAACTTGGAATCGATTTTTCCTCAGCTCCGGCCTTTTGCAAAATGACATGTCATGATATGGTTCAAGATGTTGTTTCATACAGGGCATCATTTCACGGGGGGAATGGAAAGCCGGTTAAGCATCATGGACATAAAGCGGACTGCCATGCCTGCCATTATGATCCGGGTCTTGTGGGTTTGATGATAGGGAAAATGGAAGCAATGCTTTCTATCGTTCATGAAGTTACCGGGGAAAAAGGCGAACCGGTGGATGAGCTCCACTTGTCGAAAGAGGAAGAAGAGCGTATTAAAAACTGGGTAGAGAAAAAAGAATGGAATCCTTATATATCTAAATCATCGGCAAACGAACATGTTTTTATTTTACCCCAGTACATTCATAAACCGAAAAAAGGACCGCTGTATATTGCTCCTCTTCACGGGAAGAAACGCAGGGTAACAAATGATGCCTGCAAACGGTGCCATCCTGATAAAACCGGAATGATTGTCGCAAATGCTCTATTAGACGCCCAAAAGGATGTGGAAAAGGACCCTAATGCCTTAGCACCTGAAAGCAAGCCAGAGGTCAAATCAAATGCAGCCGTGATAGAGAAGAAATTCAGCGCAGTTCCAGGGCCGCATGCTTCTCATGAAGATAAGGGGTTGATTTGTCTGGATTGCCATCAGGAAATCGCTCATGCCCCTGTGGATTTAGGAATCGGGCCAAAGAATCTTCCAAGGATGGAAATCTGTTTCCGCTGCCATAATGGCGAAAAGGCATTCAGAGATAACTGCGGGAAATGCCATATAGGACAGGTAAATATGCATGCAGGTAAAGGAGCAAAGGAAGTTGAAGATATGCCCGGGTTAATGAATGGGCAGGCAGAATGCGGAGATTGCGGGCATTCTGAAGGTAATAATTTTAAAGCAGATGTTTCCACCTGTGACGGGTGCCATAGTTCAGGTTATAAGGATATGGTCAAGGATTGGCAGGCTGGTTATGAGGCTTCAGTAGCGCCAGTAAAGGGTTTAATAGATGAGGTTGATAAACTTTTAAAGAAAGAAGGCAAAAAACTCAGTTCAGATATAGCTGAAGCAGAAAGTTTGTTTAATGATGCTAAATATAATTATGATTATGCGGTGAAAGACGGGAGCCGCGGAGCGCATAATTCTGATTATTCCGATGCTATGCTGAAAAAAGCAAAGGAAAAATTAGAAAAGGCAAAGGACTTATTATCAAAAAAGCATAGTTAATTTTGGTTTAAGAAGTCAGGGGGGCGGGTTTAAAACCCGCCCCTATTTATTATGGATATCGAAAGCGATAAGATTTATTTATTCCTGCATAATTTAAGGCAAAAAATAATAACAATATTTATATTCATTTTCCTGGCGTCTTTTTTGTGCTATTTTTTCAGGGACAGTATCTGGAATTTAGCAAAATCCCCATATTTAAAAATAAAACCCGGACAGATTTTGATTTTTATAACACCAGTGGAAGCTTTTTATATAAACCTGAAAATTTCTGTATTTGGAGGCATATTTTTAACTGTCCCGTTTATTTTTTACCATATTTTTTCTTTGCTGCCGGTTAAGGCGGAAAATACTGTGAGGAGCGTGTTATTTATAAGTCTTGCATCTTTTTTGCTTTTTGCGGCCGGGATTGTGTTTTCTTATAATATTGTCATTCCCCAGGCATTAAAATTTTTTTTGCAGTTTGAAAATGAGTCTCTTTCCGCGCAATGGACAGCAAGCGGGTATCTGTCGTTTTTTTTATGGACCTTATTTTCTTTTGGTTTAATATTTGAATTACCGTTAATAATTTATTTTTTGACTAAATTTAACATAGTACATCCTGACGTTTTAAGAAAAAACAGGAGTTATGCAATTCTTATTGTTTTTATTACTGCAGGATTATTAACCCCCGGGCCTGATATAATGTCGCAAATTCTGCTCGCACTGCCAATGATTATTTTATATGAAACGGGCATATGGTTTTCATACCTGCCGCGTCAGAAAATACCAAATGTTCATATGACAGAAAAATTTTAATCGAAACAGCGGAATTTTCCGGCAGGATAAAAAATTAAAGTTTTTAAAATATCTTCCGATATGATTTTATAGTAAATACAGTAAATAAATTTTGTTGATATTTTGGGTGTTTTTTTTCTTGACAATGCAAAAATACTATGCTAAAGTTTGACACTGAATAAAGAATAAATTAACATATTTAGCTCGTCTTCTGCAATATTTTATAGATTGTAAATTGAGGAAAGGAGGCGGTATAAAAGAAGAAAACCTTTAATGTTTTGTTCTGCTTGGTATAAGCAAAATTAGGGAATATCAAAATCTCAAAAAAGCTGAAAGGGTAATATATATATTCTCTGTGTAATAAACAATAAGTAAAAAGGAGGAAGCGAAAAATGAGAAAACTCAGTATAACAATGTTAGCAGTAGTAATGATTATGGGATTGGCTGGTTTATCAAGTGCCGCCGATGTGAAAATCAGCGGGAAGGTTGATGTTCGGCAAAATCTGGGCGGTTTGAGTGTAACAGAAACGGGTTATAATCTAAAAGCGTTTGATCTCCGTGAGGCAAGATTAATAGCAAAGGCTACTATTACTGATAAAATCAGCGCGCAGATTTCTAACAATTTTGATGGTGCAGGTGTTGCCACATTAGAAACCAATAATCCCGGTTTAGGTGATACTTATATAAATATTGCTCTTGGCGGCGGTAATTTGTTAATTGGCCAGACAAATGTACCGGGGTATGCTATAAGAGAAACTTTTATTAACAAGGAAATATTTGTCGGCAGGCTGACAGGTAACGCGATGAACCAGATCCGTTACAGCGGTAAAGCGGATGTAGTTTCGTATGCTATCGCAGTTGTTGACGGTACTCTAAATACTAAGGGAGCTACCACAAAAGATGTTGTAGTGAATGTCGGCGCTGATGTTTCAGGTGTAAATTTAGGCGCTACATATAATTTTGACAGTAATGATGATGTTGGCGGAAAAAATTCGTTTTTTGCCGCTAATGTGGGATATGCGTTGAATCCCGTGGATTTAACAGTCCAATTTATCGGCGGGCTCGATGACACTATCGCCGGCGCAACTGATATATCAGACGCCGCTAAATCAGCTCCAAAGAGTGAAATAGTTTTAGATGTTGGTTATAAAATTAATGAAAAACACAGTTTAAACGTTGGTTATGATATGTTTGGAAAAACAAATGCGGTTATTGTAAAAGGCAACTGCAAAATAGCCGATGGAGTTACAGGAATTTTAAGGGCGGATATTGTGAGTAAAAAATATTTAGAATCTGCCGCGGCAAGAGCAGCAGCGAATAATATTTCACTAGGCGTCGCAGCTGAGTTTTAATTAAATTTTTTCGTATAATAAAAAGGCCTCCCGGTTATAACCGGGAGGCCTTTTTTAATTGGTTTATTTTCTTGACAAATTGAATTTTATTGTTATAATATTTCCAGCCTTTAAACCGGTTCAGTGAAACTGGAAAGGGAAAATTATGAAAAATATAAATTTAGAATTATATAAAAAACCTTCCTATTGAAAACATAGGAAGGTTTTTTTTTGCAGGAAACTATGGAAAAAGAAACCCAGGTAATAGATGCTGAAATTCTGAACAGGACAATTAACAGAATGGCCCATGAGATATTGGAAAGAAACAAGGATATTGGGAACCTTGTAATTGTCGGGATACAGACAAGGGGTTATTATTTTGCGAGGAGGCTTTCCTGGAAAATTAAAGAAATTATCAGGCAGGACCTGCCCCTTGGGGCTTTAGATATAACCCTTTACAGGGATGATACGTCGAGCGGGATTAATAATCCTGTCGTAAAAAAGACTGATATTTCTTTTGACATCCGGGACAAAAAAATTATCCTGGTTGACGAAGTAATTTTCACAGGAAGGACAATTCGCGCGGCGTTAGACGCGCTGATTGATTTCGGAAGGCCGAGGGGAATTCAATTGGCTGTTATGGTTGACAGGGGCCACAGGGAGCTTCCTATCAAACCGGATTATGTGGGGAAAAATGTGCCGACTTCGCTGGATGAAAAAATAGTGGTCAGGTTTGCTGAACTGGATGGGAAGGATGAAATTGTAGTGGTAAAGAATAATGAAACAAGGGGTTCATGACCCCTTGTCTTAATAATATAGGAGTCTGATGCAGTTAAAATCAAAAGATTTACTTGGTCTGGAATGTATTTCCCGGGAAGAAATTGAGTTGATTTTAGAAACGGCAAAGTTATTCGAGGAAGTTTCCGGCAGGGACATTAAAAAGGTTCCCACGTTACGCGGGAAAACTATAATTAACCTGTTCTTTGAGGCAAGCACCCGCACGAGGACTTCATTTGAACTGGCAGGAAAACGCTTGAGCGGGGATATGATAAATATACAGGTAAGCACCAGCAGTGTTACAAAAGGGGAGACTTTATTGGATACAGGTAAGACACTGGAAGCGATGAACGCGGACATTGTTATTATACGGCATTCTTCGTCGGGAGCGCCGCATTTTTTAGCGAAATATTCAAAATTTTCGGTAATTAATGCAGGTGATGGAATGCATGAACACCCGACACAGGCTTTGCTTGATATGTTCACGATAATAAAAAGGAAGAAAAAAATAGAAGGCCTTAAAATAGTAATAGTCGGAGATATATTTCACAGCAGGGTGGCGCGTTCAAATATCTGGGGAATGAAAAAACTGGGAGCGGAAATAACAGTGGTGTCGCCGCCGACTTTTATTCCCCGCGGTATCGAAAAAATGGGAGTGGAAATTTCTTATAATTTTGATGAATCTATAAAAAATGCAGATGTGATTTATCTTTTAAGAATCCAGCAGGAAAGGCAAAAAAGCGGTTTTTTACCAAGCATAAGAGAATATTCCAGGTTTTTTGGTTTAAACCACGAGCGGCTTTCCCTGGCTAAAAAGGATGTTTTAGTAATGCATCCCGGTCCCATTAACAGAGGCGTGGAAATTTCTCCGGAAGTGGCTGATGGGCCGTTTTCTTTGATAAATGAACAAGTAACAAGCGGTGTGGCTGTCAGAATGGCTGTGCTGTATCTGCTGGGAACGAGAAAATAGAAATAAAAAACGGTTTAAACCGTTTAAACCGTTTAAACCGTTCAAACAGTTTAAACGGAAGGGAATTATGAATTTATTATTAAAAAATGGCCGTGTAATCGATCCATCTCAAAAAATTGACGCTAAATTAGATATTTTGATTGAGAAGGGGAAAATTGTTGAAATAGGCCATAAACTCGACAACAAAACCAAAGATATTATTGATCTTAGCGGTAAAATAATTTGTCCCGGATTTCTTGATATTCATGTCCATCTGAGAGAACCTGGTTATGAATATAAAGAAACAATAAAGACAGGCAGTTACGCTGCCGCGCATGGCGGTTTTACTTCGATTGCATGTATGCCTAATACCAATCCTGTTGCGGATAATCAGGAGGTAATCAGGTTTATAACAAGCCGCGCCAAAGAAGAAGGAATAGTAAATGTTTTCCCGGTTGGAGCAATTTCTAAAGGTTTAAAAGGCGAAGAATTGACAGAAATGGGAGAACTTTTTGAAAGCGGTGTCAAGGCGTTATCTGATGACGGTAAATGCATTCAGAATGCGGATTTAATCCGCCGGGCGTTTGAATATGCGAAATTATTTGACCTTAATATTATATCCCATTGTGAGGATTTTAATCTCTCGAAGGACGGGATGATAAATGAAGGTTTTATCTCTACAAAACTTGGTTTAATCGGAATACCGAAGGCCGCGGAGGAGGTTATAGTAGCAAGGGATATTCAATTGGCCGAATTTACAAAAAGCAAACTGCATATTGCCCATATAAGTTCATTTTATTCAGTTGAACTGGTTAGAAATGCGAAAAAACGCGGAGTAAATGTGACAGCGGAAGTTACGCCGCACCACCTGGTTTTAGATGAAAGCCTTGCCGAAGGATATGATACCAATACAAAGGTAAACCCGCCTTTACGCGGGGAAGATGACCGCGTTGCCCTGGTTGAAGGATTAAGAGACGGGACAATTGATTGTATTGCCAGTGACCACGCCCCCCACGCAAGGACTGATAAAGAAGTGGAATATGACCGTGCGGCATTTGGGATTGCGGGGCTTGAAACGTCAATCTCTGTTATTTTAAGTGAATTAGTCCACCGGAAAAAAATAACGCTTACAGAAATGGTTGAAAAGTTTACATTGAATCCGTCCCGGGTTTTAAATCTGGATAAAGGTATATTGCAAAAAGGGAAAAAAGCTGATATTACAGTATTGGATTTGGAAAAAGAATCGATTGTTAATCCGGATTTATTTTTCTCAAAAGGAAGGAATACTCCATTTGCCGGGTGGAAAGTGAAAGGTATGCCTGTGATGACAATTGTTAACGGGGAAATTGTAATGCAGGATGGCAGGGTAAAGGAGAAAATTTGAAAGCAGTTTTGGTTCTTGAAGACGGGAAAATCTTTGAAGGAAAATCTTTAGGTTCTGTTGAAGAAAAAACGGGAGAAGTAGTTTTTAACACAAGCATGACAGGGTATCAGGAAATTCTGACAGATCCGTCATACAGGGGCCAGATTGTCGCGATGACATATCCGCATATTGGAAATTATGGCTTAAATGAGACGGATGTTGAATCCGGAAAACCTTGGGTTGAAGGGTTTGTCGCGAAGGAGTTCAGCCGGGTATTTAGTAATTTCAGGGGGTGCGAAACAATAGAAGAATATCTTGCAAAAAACAAAATTGCCGGAATTGATGGGGTTGACACAAGGGCCCTTACAAAACACATAAGGATAAAAGGCGCGATGAAAGGCGGGATTTTTACTGAAGGCCTGCATGATGTAAAGGAACTTATAAAAAAGGTAAAAAGGTCGCCCGATCTTATTGGCAGGGATTTAGTAAGGGAAGTCACATGTAAAGAATCGTATTTTTGGAATGATGATAAAACAAGGGAAAGTTGTCCGCCTGGGCGGATGCCCCGGCAGGGGATTCCGGGTAAATATAGAGTTATATGTTATGATTTCGGTATCAAATATAACCAACTGCGTTATTTAAAGGAATCAGGTTGTGTTTTGAAAATAGTGCCCGCCCAGATGAGCGCGGATGATTTATTAAAAGAAAATCCCGACGGGATATTTTTATCTAACGGGCCGGGAGACCCTGAAGCTGTCGGATACGCTGTTGAAAATATCAAAAAACTGGCGGGTAAGATCCCAATTTTTGGGATTTGTTTAGGCCATCAGTTGATTTGCCTCGCCCTGGGCGCCAAAACGTATAAATTAAAATTCGGACATCACGGCGCTAACCAGCCTGTTAAGAACCTGCTTACGGGAAAAATCGAAATTACCGTTCAAAATCACGGGTTTGCGGTTGATGAAAATTCACTGGATAAGAACAAGGTCATGCTGACACATGTGAATTTAAATGATAACACGGTGGAGGGTATCCAGCATAAATATCTGCCTGTTTTTTCTGTCCAGTATCACCCTGAGGCAGGGCCGGGGCCGCATGATTCGGTATATTTATTTAGAAGGTTTGTGGATTTAATTAAAAAAAGAAGTTTAGGAGTTGAAGAGAACTCTTAAACCCTTTGACTTGTTTGGAGAATATGCCAAAACGTACAGATATAAAGAAAATTTTGATTATAGGCTCAGGGCCGATAATAATCGGGCAGGCGTGCGAATTTGATTATTCCGGCACGCAGGCCTGCAAAGCGCTGAAAGAGGAAGGATATGAGGTGATACTGGTAAACAGTAATCCCGCTACTATAATGACTGACCCTGAATTTGCTGACAAGACATACATTGAACCTGTTACACCGGACATTGTGGAATTAATAATTGAAAAAGAAAGGCCTGACGCGCTTCTTCCCACCATGGGCGGCCAGACCGCGCTAAATACTGCGGTTGCTTTATATGAATCAAACGTTCTTCAAAAATATAACGTAAAAATGATCGGCGCGAATTTTGAAGCTATTCAAAAAGCTGAAAACAGGAAGTTGTTTAAAGAGGCAATGAAAAAAATAAATCTCAACCTGCCTAAAAGCGCTTATGTAAATAGTTTGAATGAAGCAAAAAAATTTATTGATGAAGTTGGCTACCCGGTAATTATCAGGCCGTCTTTTACTCTGGGCGGAAGTGGCGGGAGCATAGCTTATTGTGAAAGCGAGTTCGGTGAAAAATTGATCTGGGGGCTCAGGCAGAGTCCTGTGGGAGAGGTCCTGATAGAAGAGTCGATAATCGGCTGGAAGGAATATGAGCTTGAAGTAATGCGCGATATGAAAGACAATGTGGTAGTAATTTGTTCAATCGAGAATTTTGATCCCATGGGAGTACATACAGGAGACAGTATTACCGTCGCGCCAATCCAGACCCTGACCGATTTTGAGTACCAGAAAATGCGTGACGCGGCAATTGCATGCATACGTGAGATCGGAGTTGATACCGGAGGTTCAAATATCCAGTTTGGGATAAACCCGGAAGACGGGCGCATGGTTGTTATTGAAATGAACCCGAGGGTGTCCAGGAGTTCGGCATTGGCGTCCAAGGCCACAGGGTTTCCTATCGCGAAGATTGCCGCGAAACTCGCGGTAGGATACACATTAGATGAAATTCCCAATGATATTACCAGGGAGACAAAAGCTTCGTTTGAACCTACCATTGATTACGTGGTTGTAAAAATACCCAGGTGGACATTTGAAAAATTCCCGGGGTCGGACCCTTCCCTCGGCCCGCAAATGAAATCGGTCGGCGAAGTGATGTCTATTGGAAGGACATTCAAGGAATCTTTACAGAAGGCCTTGAGGTCGCTGGAATTCGACCGTTCGGGCCTTGGCTGTGATGAAAAAGAGAAAATTATTGGTGAAAAAACATTGGAAGAAATCCTGGAAAAAATAAAAAAAGCCAATCCCGAGAGGGTTTTTTACATGCGGGAAGCAATAAAAAGAGAAATCCCTGTTGAGGAAATCCATAATCTCACAAAAATTGATTTGTGGTTTTTGCACCAGATAAAGCAGATTGTTGATTGTGAAAAGGAAATCAGGGCTTTTAAAAACCTTGAGGAACTGCCTTTGCCGGTTTTAAAAAAAGCCAAAGAATTCGGTTTTTCGGACAAACAGTTAAGCTACCTGTTTAATAAGGATTTTAAGGAAACAAGAAAATACCTTGAGGAAAAAAATTTAAAACCTGTGTATAAACTTGTAGATACCTGCGCCGCTGAATTTGAAGCTTACACTCCTTATTATTACTCCACGTATGAAACTGAAGATGAGACAAAACTTTCAAAAAAGAAAAAAATAATTATCCTGGGAAGCGGGCCAAACCGTATCGGCCAGGGAATTGAGTTTGACTATTGCTGTGTCCAGGCCGCGCTCGGCCTGCGTGAAGACGGGTACGAAACTATAATGGTGAACAGCAACCCAGAGACTGTAAGCACGGATTACGACATTTCCGATAAGCTTTTTTTCGAGCCTTTAACCCTTGAAGATGTTTTAAATATAGTAAGAGCGGTCAAACCGCATGGAGTTATTGTCCAGCTCGGGGGGCAGACACCTTTGAAATTGGCCATGGCCCTTAAGAGGAATAAAATACCAATCATCGGGACAGACCCTAAAAATATTGATATCGCGGAAGACAGGAAAAAATTTAAGCATATAGTTGAAAAACTGGACTTGCACCAACCGGAAAGCGGGACAGCCACGACAATTGAACAGGCTGTAAAAGCGGCAAAAACCATAGGATATCCTGTTCTTGTAAGGCCGTCGTATGTTTTGGGCGGCCGGGGCATGGAAATTGTTTATGACAAGGCTGACCTTGAAAAGTTTATAAAGAAGGCGATTAATATCAACCCGGAACACCCTATCCTGATCGATAAGTTCCTGGAAGACGCAATTGAGATTGATGTTGACGCGATTAGTGACGGGGAGATAACCGTGATCGGGGGGATTATGGAGCATATTGAAGAAGCGGGAATCCATTCAGGCGATTCTGCGTGCGTCCTGCCGCCTTTCAGCATCAGCGACGATATGATAGATGAAATAAAAAAGACGACCCACAAACTGGCGAAAAACCTTAAGGTAATAGGGCTTATTAATATTCAGTACGCCATAAAAGACGACATACTTTACCTTCTTGAAGTTAATCCCCGCGCTTCAAGGACAATTCCTTTTATTAGCAAAGCAATCGGTGTTTCGCTCGCTAAACTGGCCGCGAGGGTGATGGCGGGTAAAAAGCTTACTGAGCTTGGATTTACCAAGGAGCGGGATAACAAGCACATCTGCATCAAAGAAGCGGTCCTCCCGTTTATTAAATTCCCGGGAGTGGACATAATTCTCGGGCCTGAAATGAAGTCAACCGGCGAGGTCATGGGAATTGACATGGACTTCGGGTTCGCGTATGCGAAAAGCCAGTTGGCCGCTTCCCAGAAACTGCCTTTGCAGGGGACTGTTTTTATCAGTGTCCGTGACAAGGACAAAAGGCCGATTATTTTTGTGGCTAAAAGACTTGTTGACCTTGGATTTAAAATTGTCGCCACATCCGGCACCGCCAGGGTTTTACAGCGAAGCGGTATGGCAGTTGAAAAAGTTTTTAAATATAAAGAGGGGACGCCTGATATATATGACCAGGTGTGCCAGGGGAAGATTGACTTGATTATTAATACTCCAATGGGAAAAAAATCAAAGTATGACGACAAAATTATCCGCACCGAAGCCACACTGCGGGGTATCCCCTGTATCACGACCCTTTCCGCGGCCGAGGTTTCGATTATGGCGATTGAAGCGCTGAAAAAAGGGAAAATCAAGGTAAAATCACTACAGGAGTACCATGTCACCAATTCCGAAACTTAACGCAATGCTTATTTGCGATCAGATCATTATTGAGGCGGGCACGGGCAAGAAAAGCCTGATAGGTATTTTTGAAAATATAGGCGTTGTTAAATTCCCCTGTGTCCATTACCTTTTAAACGTTTATATAAAATTCACGGATGCGGAAGGAACATATAAATTTAAGCTTGAACTGGTTGACCTTATAAGCAACGAAGTTGTCGGGTTCGGCGAGACCCCTGAAGTTAACCTTCCTGATAAACTCCAGAGTTACGACCTGCCTTTCACGCTCAGGGGAATAAATTTCAAGCACCCCGGGAAATATGAATTTCGTATTTACTCAAACAATCATTTGTTCGGCCAGAAGTTTTTCACGGTTGAACAGATTAATCCGGTGGATAAAACCAATAATGATCAGGCAACAAAACATTAAGATTATCAGTAATACAGTTCTGGTTCCCGGTAAAATATTTTTAATGGAACTGGAATCGTCCTATGTCTCGCGTAAAGCGAAGCCAGGGCAATTTGTGGAAATAAGATGCGGCGAAACTCTAGACCCTCTTTTACCGCGCCCATTCAGTATCCATGATGCGAAAGATAATAAAATAAAAATATTATATAGGATTGTCGGAGAGGGTACAAAACTACTTTCCCTGAAAAGATCCGGCGATAAAATCAGTGTTTTAGGACCTTTAGGTACCGGTTTTTCTATTGATAAAAAAAAGAAGAAATCAATTCTTTTTGTGGGCGGAATGGGTGTAGCTCCCTTGTATTTTTTGGCACATAAACTTATTGAGAAAAATATAGATGTGGAGTTATATTTTGGCGCAAAAAGCAGTGAAAATTTGATAACAATTGCCCCATTCAAAAAGCTCGGGATCAAAATTCATATTGCAACCGAAGACGGTTCCTGTGGTAAAAAAGGTTTAATTACATGTTTATTAGATAATAAATTATTTGTAGGGGCAGGCCTTGGCCTGCCCTCAGTATATACCTGCGGCCCGCGCCCCATGATGAAAGAAATAGCCAAATGGGCATTAAAAAATAATATAACCGGGCAAGCCTCGCTTGAAAAAGAAATGGCATGCGGAGTCGGAGTGTGCCTGGGGTGTGTAGTAAAGATAAAAGGAGAATATAAAAGGGTATGCAAAGAGGGGCCTGTTTTTGGTATGAATGAGGTGGATTGGGATGAAGAATAAACCGAATTTATCAGTAAAAATCGCCGGAGTAACTTTCAAGAATCCTGTCATTGCCGCGTCGGGATGTTTTGGATACGGGCAGGAATACGCGGAGATCTTTGATTTGAATAAACTCGGCGGTTTTGTCGTGAAGGGGGTATCGCTTAAACCCCAGCAGGGGAACAAAACACCCCGGATCGTTGAAACTCCGTCCGGGATGTTGAACGCCATCGGGCTTCAAAATGTCGGGCTTGAGATTTTTATAAAAGAAAAACTGCCGTTTTTGCGAAAATTCGATACAAGAGTTATAGTGAATATTTACGGCAAAAAGATCGAGGAATACGCGGAGCTGGCGGAAAAAATAAGCGATGAAAAAGGTATATCTTTTTTAGAGGTGAATATTTCATGCCCTAATGTTGAAAAGGGGGGGATGGCCTTTGGGCATGACCCGGAGGTTGTTAATAAGCTGGTTAAAGAGGTAAAGGCGAAATCCAGAATTCCGGTCATAATGAAATTATCGCCCAACACGGAAAAAAATACGGCAATAGCCAAGTCGGCCGAAGACGCGGGCGCGGATGCGGTATCTTTGATTAACACGATTTTAGGTATGGCGATCGATATTAATAAAAGAAAACCGGTGCTCGCGAATGTTACAGGCGGCCTTTCCGGGCCGGCGATAAAACCTATAGCCCTTCGCATGGTATGGCAGGTCGCGCAGTGTATAAAAATACCTGTTATAGGGATGGGCGGGATAACGGATTATTATAGTGCGCTGGAATTTATTATCGCCGGGGCCTCCGCGGTGCAGGTTGGGACCGCCAATTTTGTTAATCCGCTTGCAACATTAGAAATTATAAATGGCATTAACTCATATCTAACAAAAAATAAAATCTCAGATGTTAAAAGTTTAATATCCAGCCTGGAAAGGTAACCGGTCAGTTACCGGTGGTTTTGTAGCCGCAGGCTTTAGCCTGCGTAAACATTAACTGATAATTTTATTCAAATTAAAATCAAGCGAACCAGAAAAAGAATAATCTTTCCAGTCGGTAACAA